>CAZZMF010000023.1:0-9275 GCA_964655255.1 uncultured Sphingobacteriaceae bacterium | reverse complement strand
GCTATTATCTCTGCCGCTTCTTATTCGGAATGCGCAAGAAGCCTTCTCGGCTGTACCTGCTGCTCTCAAGGAAGCCAGCCTTGGACTTGGCGCTTCTGAAATGCAGACTTTTCTACGCATCACTTTACCGATTGCGCTGCCGCGAGTGCTTACTGGTCTGGTCCTTGCTACAGGGCGCGTGCTGGGGGAAACCGCCCCGATCCTCTTCACGGTGGCGGCTTATTATTTGCCTGCGTATCCGCACAGTGTGCTGGAGCCGACGATGCTCTTGCCCTATCACCTGTATGTGCTCATCACCAGCGGCGTGAATGTTCGCGAGACATATCCCATGGCATTCGGCACGGCACTTACTTTATTGATGCTAAGCTTGCTTTTCACGCTCATAGCTGCATATCTTCGCTATCGCCTCAAACAGAAGTACCGTGTATAAGTTAGAAGCTCATAAGGTTTCCGTCTGGTACGGTAGCTATAAAGCGCTGGATGAAGTATCGCTTGCCTTGGAGCGCAATCAAGTGCTGGCGCTGATTGGTCCCTCTGGCTGCGGAAAATCCACCTTCTTGCGCTTGCTCAATCGCATGAATGACTTTATAGAGGGCTTTCGCATGGAGGGGCGCTTGCTCATAGACGGAGAAGATATTTATTCGCCAGAGGTCGACCCGGTCTATTTGCGGCGGCGGGTTGGGATGGTATTTCAGAAGCCGACGCCGTTTCCTTTTTCTATTTATGAGAATGTAGCTTATGGCTTGCGCCTGCAAAATCGCCTCAAAGAATCCCAAATCCGTGAGCGAGTGGAGCAAGCGCTTCGGCAAGCTGCGCTTTGGGACGAGGTCAAAGACAACCTCAAAAAGTCCGCCCTTGCGCTCTCAGGTGGGCAGCAGCAGCGTCTCTGTATCGCTCGGGCTCTTGCCGTGCGTCCATCTCTTCTTCTAATGGATGAGCCGACCTCAGCGCTGGATCCGATTTCTACGGCAAAGATAGAAGAGCTTATACACGAACTGCGCAGTACCTACACCATCGTTATTGTGACGCACAATATGCAGCAAGCCGCTCGTATCAGTGATATGACGGCATTTTTTTACATGGGGCGTCTCGTGGAGTACGACCGAACAAAGGACTTTTTCACGAACCCCAAACATCCTGAGACTTTGCGTTATATTACGGGCAGATTTGGCTGAGTATGAGTTTGATAGAGACAGAGATTGCAAAGCTTCGTGCCCGCGCCTACCAAGTGGTTCATCATGTGCGCCGTCAGCTTCATTTATTGGAGGAAGGGGTGAGGCTCCGAGAGTGGAAGCGTTTGATGGAGATAGAGAAACTGCGGGCTGAAGCGCTGGAAGAGGATATGCGCTTGGATCGGCGCTGTGCGCGGATCTTGGCGCTGCATCAGCCCGTGGCAAACGACTTGCGTTTAGTCTTGGCGGTTTTGCGCATGCATTTTTATTTGGATGAGATTGGGGAGAGGTTGGCGACCATAGGACGTCGGCTGGCGCAGGCGATGCCAGAGATTGCGCCGCCTGCCCCCGAAAATATCCCCATCGTCCAGCTTGTGAGCAGCGTGCGCCGACTGTTGGAGTTGTGTTTGGAGGCTTTTTTTGAAAGCGACATGGAGAAAGCCAAACGCATAGACGCCGAAGATGAAGTGGTAGATCAGGCTTATGATATTTGCATGCGACACATTATTCAAGCTCTTACCGCTCCGCTTTCAGAAAGAGAAGCGGCTGCTTGGCTGGAGATTGCCATTGCCGTCAAGACCTTAGAGAAGGTTGCTGATTATGCCATAGACATCGCTGATGCTTCCATCTACTATGCTGAAGGGGTATATTACTGGCATCGGTTTGCGCGGCGCTCAGATACCAGTTCTTAGGAGGTGATCCAAAATGGAAAGTTCGGCTGGATTGCATCGCCAGTTGCCCTTAGGTAAGGTGGTGGGTGCCCATTCGTAAGTCCAGCCATACAGGGAAGCGAGTTCTCTGAGGACAAGGTCAGTAGCATCTCGGAGTGTTAGGAGGGGCGCTTGGAGGTAGAGGTATTCTAAGAAGGGTTTCCACTCGTAGAAGAAGGGAGCTTTGCCGTAGAGGGTGAGGAGGGTACGCCAGTGGTAAAGGCGCCAGCGTTTGTCTGGGGGCCAAGTGGCTGCGGCGGGTGTGGTCTTGAGGCGATGAATGATAGGGACACTCAACCAGCGCTCCCCAACAATACGATACCGGGTAAAGCAACTGCCCTTAGGTAAGCGCGGGGGATAGCCGACTTGAAAAGTTCGCAGGGTTTTAGCTTTTTCTACCCACGAGCGCGGGGGCCACAAAAAAGCCGGCAAAACCTCCATCCCAGCGAGAATAACGAAAGTTCGCTGATAGTATCTTGGTCGTTTGTAAGTTTGTCTGATGCGGGTTTTGGTCACCGGAGCGCGGGGCCTGGTTGGATATCATGTCGCTCAACTTCTAATAGAGAGAGGGCTCACACCATTTCTCACCAGTCGGGGAGAGTCCCCTTTTCCGCAGGTACTGTATAGAGCCGTGGACCTTACACAGCCTGAGGCGGTAGCTGCTCTTATAGCAGAAAGTCGTCCAGATGTGGTGATTCATAGCGCAGCGATGACGATGGTGGATGCATGCCAGGAGCAGCCAGCCATCTGCTGGCTACACAATGTCGTTGCGACTCGCCATCTACTGGAAGCGTTAGCCCAGCAGGCGCCCCAGACGCACTTTGTATTTGTGTCTACGGACTTTGTATATGACGGTTTTCCGGTAGAGCGGCGCCCGTATGTGGAGGGAGATTATGAAGCGCCCTTATCGGTATATGGGGCAAGTAAGCTCGCTGCCGAAGCCTGGGTAAAAGCCTATCCGGGTCCATGGGCTATTGTGCGCACCGCTCTGGTATATGGATATGCGCCTTCGCTGGCACGGGATAACATCCTCTTGCGGGTGATACAGCGCCTTCGGCGGGGGGAGAGCATACCGCTTTTTACAGACCAAGTGCGCACGCCGACATGGGCAGGGGATTTAGCGGCGGGGCTTCTTCTACTGGCAGAAAAAAGAGCCCAAGGCATCTACCATATCGCAGGTCCAGAGGTGGAGACGCCATACACTTTTGGGCAGAAGGTTGCCCGGGTGTGGGGTTTGCCGGAAGCGCTTATCCAGCCGATTACGGAGGAGGATTTTCGTCCGCCTGCGCCGCGTCCCCCCTATAGTCCCCTCTCTATTGAGAAAGCGCGGGCACTGGGCTATCAACCGCACTCTACCGAAGCTGCCTTAGCTTGCCTTCGCCAGCAGATATGAATAAGCTAAAAAATCTTCGGGTCATTCTGGCTTCGGCAGGGTCAGGGAAAACCCAGCGCCTCGCCCAGCTTGCTATAGAGAGCTTGCAGAAAGGGCAGGGCGTTTTAGCGATTACCTTCACTCGCAATGCCGCCGCTGAGCTCCGAGAGCGCATTCTCACGCTACTCAAAGCAGGCCATGCCCCCCTCGCCCGTAAAGTCATCTTAGGGCAAGCCCCGCTCTACACTCAGACCATAGATAGCTTGACGCGGGAACTTTATCAGCATATAGCACCTTTACTGGGTGTAGCAGTATATCAGGATGTCGTCGTAGAGGAAGAAGATTATCTTGAAGTAGCACATACTTTAGCCCGCCGTCTTATAGAAAATCTGCACCAGTCGGAGTTTCGTCGGCTGCTCCTGCTGCGCGTAGAAAAAGAAGTGGAAGCCCGAGCGCGACGCATCCTGCCTGAAGCCTTGCTGCGGCGTGAGCTACTGACTCTTACTCGGGAAGGTCCCTTTTACCTTTTGGTACGAAAAGCCCTCGCTCAAAGCCTCCGAACTGGCCTCTTAGACGATTTAGACCCTGAATGGCAAGTCGCCCTTCAGCTGGATAAGCGCGAAGCGCTCTTTTTACCCTTCCTATCCAAGGCTCTGGAAACCTATCGTCAAGAGACCCAGCGTCTTTTTCTTTCAGACATTAGTGCATTAGTGCGGCTCACAGCGCGTTATCTGGGTAGCCTTCTCGCTGAACATACCAGCTTTTACGCGCATCTCTTGGTAGATGAAGCGCAAGATACTTCGCCGCAGCAGTGGGAGATTCTGTCGCCGCTTATGGAAGAGCTACGGAGTCGAGCGGGGAGCTTGGTCTCGCTGATTGGTGACCCTAAGCAGTCTATCTATGCTTGGCGAGAAGCAGACTTTCGGAAGCTCATAGAGTTCTACGAACAAGCAGAGTATCAAGAGACCCTTATTCAGAACTTTCGCAGTGCGCCAATCATCGTAGAATGGAATAATCAGTTATATGGGGACATTGCGCAGCGTTTGCGCGACTTTCTAATCAACAGGAAAAACTCTAAGAGCAAGTCCCCTGTCAGCGATAAAGCGTCCATACTTGACGCTATAGAGACCCTGTACACGCCTTCTCAAGTTCTTCAGCAGCCCACTCGGGAGGTGGAGGGTTGGGTAGAGGTAGTTACGCTTGCATACTCTGATGACCCGGATGTGCTCCTTAGGGAGCGGGCAAGGAAGCTTCAGGAGATTCTTGCGGGTTTGCGAGCAAAAGGGGTTTCGCCGGAGGAGACGGCTTTTCTTGTGCGCCGGAATGACGAGATACCTCTACTTATGGAAATGCTTCCTGGCTATCCTCTACAAGTGCAGGATGTACCGTTGCGTTCGTGTAGCTCCCTGCATTTGACTTTTCGGTATTTGGCTGGGGAGGCGGGGCCTGTGGAGGAACTCTACGCTGCCCGAGCTGGGATGGTAGAGGCGGTAAAGCATTTGAAGGAGAAGCTTACCCTTGCCTTGACCCTCTTGGATAAGTGGCGGATATTTTATGACGTAGCGCAGCAGTGGCTTCGTATTCTTCCCCAGCATCAGCCTTTTTGGGCGCTTTTCTTGTCGGAGTTGTATGGGCTGCTGAGCCGACATACGAACTATGGCTGGAGCGAAATCCTTATATGGTGGCAGGAGAAAGCCCAAAACCTGTCCCTACACCTTCCGCCTACGGAGGGTGTGTATCCCATCTTGACGATACATAAGGCGAAAGGGCTAGCATGGCAAGCTGTAATCATCCCTTTTGCCGAGTGGGGACTTTTGCAGGCGGAGTGGCGTGACACTAAGTGGCGTCTCGTACCGCGTGCGTTGATGGATTCAGTTTTAGCTGAGGCGCTGCGGGAGATAGAGCCGCTTTTCCCGCAGGATACTCCTATTCCCCTGCCCCTCAAAATCAAAAGCGAGGTCAAACATCCCTTTCTACGCAAGTTATATGAAGCCTACGCCATAGAGCAGGCGATTGAAAACCTCAACCTCCATTATGTAGCTACGACGCGTCCGCGACAATATCTGTACCTTATAGCTGCTCAGCCTGGCGACAAAGCCTATAAGGTCAAAGGGGCAAATACGTGGCGTGGCTTCTGGAATGAACCGCAGTTGAGTAAGGTTTATGACGGTGCAGGGAAATAGTTGGCGACGGACGATTTTAGCGCTGGGGATAGTATTTGGGGATATTGGGACTTCGCCGCTCTATGCACTGGATGCCCTTGCGCGGGGCAAGCCCATTTCCGAGCCGCTCATCCTTGGGGGGCTTTCGTTGATATTTTGGACGCTGACCCTTATCGTCTCAGTCAAGTACATCTTGCTGGTGATGCGCGCTGACAATCACGGCGAAGGGGGGATTTTTGCTATGTACTCGCTGCTGCGGCATTATGCGCCGTGGATCGTGCCCTTCGTAATCATAGATGCGGCGATGGCTTTTTCGGACTCTATTTTTACGCCAGCTATTTCGGTCTCCTCTGCGATAGAAGGGCTGGAACTCCACCTCCCCACACTCAAAACCGTGCCGATTGTTGTGGCGATTATTTTGGGGCTGTTTTTCATACAGCAGTTTGGGACGGAATGGGTCGGGGGGCTTTTTGGTCCGGTGATGCTGGTGTGGTTTTCGTTTATCGGTGGGATGGGTGCGTGGCGCCTCACCGAAGCCCCGCAAGTCCTTGCTGCCCTCAATCCCGTGTATGCCATAGAGTTATTGCGTACGCATCCGGAGGGCTTTTTGCTTTTGGGTGCGGTCTTTTTGACTGTGACGGGTGTAGAGGCGCTGTATGCTGACATGGGGCATGTAGGGCGGGCCTCTATTCGGCGGGCGTGGCTATTTGTCAAGCCAGCGCTTCTGCTATCGTACTTTGGGCAAGGGGCGTGGATGCTCACCCATCGCCAAGGTAAAATCCTCGGTGATGCTGAAAAGCCCTTTTTCGCCATGCTCCCAGAAGGGTGGCTTTTCGTTGGGGTGGGCATTTCCACGGCGGCGACCATCATAGCCAGCCAAGCGCTTATCACCGGAGCTTACACTATCTTCAGCGAAGCTAACCGGCTCGGCTTCTGGCCCCGCATGCGGGTACTCTATCCAGCGACCACGCGCGCCCAGATGTATGTGCCTTTCATCAACTGGCTGCTGCTGGGGCTGGTGCTTTTGATTGTGATTACGATGCAGCGCTCCAGTGCTATGGAAGCGGCATACGGCTTATCTATCAATATCTCGCTCTTGATTACGAGCCTGCTGCTGGCGACATTTTTCTGGTGGCGAATGCGTTCATTTCGGTGGGCAGCGCCGCTGCTGCTGATGGTATTTCTACCGATAGAAGTTTTTTTCCTGTACTCTAACCTCCATAAAGTACCCGAGGGCGGCTGGATCGCACTGGCGCTGGGTGGGGGCGTCGCAGTCATTATGGGCATTTGGCTCTGGGGGGAGCGCGTGAAGCGCCGATTTGGTGACTATGTGGAGTTCAGCCCCTACATAGACCGGCTTGTAGCCCTTTCGGAGGAAAATACCCTGCCCTATTTTGCTACGCACTTGGTGTGTCTCACTACAAGTCCCACCGCTGAGAAGTTAGAGCATCGCCTTTTGTATGTACTGCTTCAGCGCCAGCCTAAGCGCGCCCGCACTTACTGGTTTGTCCATGTAGCCGTCAGTGAAGCCCCTTATACCGCTACCTACCAGCTTCACACGTATGTGCCCGGCAAACTATATCGCGTTGTGTTTCATCTTGGTTTCAAGCTTCAGCCGCGGATAGGTCTATTGCTGCGGCAAGTGGTGACTGAGTTGGCAGAGAGAGGCGAAATAGACCTTCTTACCCCTTATCCAAAGCTGCGGGCTCACCGAGTACAAGGGGACTTTCGTTTTCTCTTTGTGCGGCGGGTGATCAACTGGGATGGGCGCTTCTCCCCTCGGGAACGGCTCGCCTTGCAACTGTATCAGCTTTTAGACCGGCTCTCCCTGCCTGTGGAAAATGCATACGGGCTGGATGTGGCGTCATTAGCTCAGGAGCGCGTCCCGCTGACGACGCCGGAGATTCCTCCTGAGTTGCGCCTGCGAAAGTCTGCCGCCTGAGAGGAGTTATTACCTTTGCCGCATGCCGAAAGTATCCATTATTGGTGCGGGCAATGTCGGCGCCACCGCAGCGGATGTGATCGCCCGTTCTGGCTATTGCCACGAGGTGGTCCTCTTGGACATCAAGCCCGGCTTAGCCGAAGGAAAAGCCTTAGACATAGCCCAAACTTCTCCGCTTTTAGGCTTTGATACAAAGGTCAGAGGCGTCACAAATGACTACAAAGCCATCGCCGACTCAGATATTGTGGTAATCACCTCGGGGCGCCCGCGCAGCCCCGGGATGAGCCGAGATGACCTCGTCCACGTAAATGCCGAGATCATCAAGTCGGTTATTGAGCCTGCGGTATTTTATGCGCCGAATGCGATCTTCATCATTGTCACAAACCCGCTGGACACGATGGCGTATTATGCGTACAAGCTCTCTGGCTTGCCTTCACAGCGTGTGGTGGGCATGGCTGGGGTGCTGGATACAGCTCGGTATAGGTATTTTCTCGCTCAGGAGCTCAACACTTCCGTACAGGACATAGAAGCCATGCTCCTTGGCGGGCACGGCGATACCATGGTGCCTCTGCCGCGCTATACGACCATCGGTGGGATCCCTGTGGTCAATCTGCTCTCTGAGGATAAACTCAACGCCATCGTAGAGCGAACGAAGTTTGGTGGGGGTGAGATTACTAAGCTTATTGGTACTTCTGCGTGGTATGCGCCAGGGGCGGCTATAGCTCAAATGGTCGCCTCCATTCTTTTAGACCAGAAGCGCATCCTTCCTTGCAGTGCTTATCTACAAGGGCAGTACGACCTTCATGATATTTATATTGGGGTGCCTGTGAAGCTCGGCAAAAATGGCGTGGAAGAGATTATCCAGCTTGCGCTTACGGATGAGGAGAAGAAGCTTCTTCATACTTCGGCTGAAGCGGTGCGGGCGATGAATGCCGTGCTCAAGTTTTGAGTTTGAGGGGGGCGCTTACGCCCATCCATGATAAGCTCTGACAGATTCCTGAGCCAGAAAGCAATCTTGGTGGATCAGATGGGGTACGGCGGCGGGGCGGCGCCGAAGGCGCCGCCCCGCCGCCAAAACAAAAGCAGATGTGCCGCTTTGATATTAGGATAGCGCCTTTTGTTCTTGTTGGGACGGGGAGCATTTTTGTCATAGCCCTGGGAGTGCGACTGTATCGCTTATCAGAAGCGCCTCTATGGGGTGATGAGATTTTTAGTTGGATAGTTGCGCACACCTCGCCGGGTCGGATTATAAGCTATCTGGCCCAGGAAAATAATCCCCCTTTGTGGGCGCTTATTCTTCACTTCTGGCGGCGGGTAGCTGGGGATACAGAGTTTATGTTGCGGCTGCCGGCGGCGTTTTTCAGTGCGGTGGCGGCAGCATTGCTCTATGCCCTCGGCATCCGCATCGGCGGGTGGTGGGCAGGAATCGTAGCTGCCTTCTGCTGGACATTTTCTACATACGGACAAAGCATCGGACGGGAAGCACGCGCTTATGCCCTCCTTGCAGCGCTGACGGCGTTAGGTTATCTGGCGTTCACACACTGGGTACGCATCGGCAGGGGAAAGTACCTCTGGGTGCTTACTGCTCTGCTGAACTTCTACACGCATTACATGGGGCTATGGAGCGTAGCGTTGCAGGTTGGGGCTCTGTGGTATTTGTATCCCGCTTATCGCCGTGAAATACCTACAGTGCTTTTTGTGCTCATCATAGGCGCGGGAGTGCAAGGGGTAGTATTCGTGGATCGGCTTTTCAACCCGGCTGAGCTTGGATATGCAGAAAAAGCCTCACTGGAAGGCTTGTACAATGTGCTGTGGCACTTCTCCAATATGCCTCTTCCGACGGTTTTTGCGATCGGGATGATTTTCGGGGGGGTAATATATCGGCTCTGGCGAAGACAGGGTTTTTCACTTGAAGAG
>CAZZMF010000022.1:3617-9302 GCA_964655255.1 uncultured Sphingobacteriaceae bacterium | reverse complement strand
GTTCTCAGGTAGAGCAGAAAGCACATGGATAATGCTATCCTGCTCCCGATACACATGAAGCACCTCTATGCGGTCGCGCCCACGACGCAAGTAGCCTGTGTCGCTGACTTGCCCGCCGCCCTCGGGATAAAAGGGCGTCTGGTCCAAAACGACATGGTAGTGCTTACCTTTAGCATCCTCTACTTGGCGCATGCGAATGATGCGCACTCTCGCCTCGTAAGCATCATAGCCTACGAAATGCGAATGTTCCCCTTCCTCTATCTCTATCCAGTCGCTGACGCTGCGTTGTGTGGCTTGCCGACTACGGGCTTTCTGCACTGACAGGGCTTTTTCGTAGCCTTCTACGTCTACGGAAAGTCCCCGTTCTCGGGCAATAAGCTGCGTCAAATCCAACGGAAACCCATAGGTATCATACAGTTCAAAAGCCACTTCGCCGGGGATCACGGAGCCTTTGGATTGGGATAGAAAGCTTTCTAATCGCGCCATGCCGCGCCCTAAGGTTCTGAGGAAGCTTTCTTCTTCACCGGCGATGATGCGTTGTACGGTGTCTGCTTGGGCTTGGAGTTCGGGGAATACATCGGCATACAACTCTGCCAGCGTCGGTATGAGCGAATGCAGGAAAGGTTGCTGCTGTCCGAGAAACTGATAGCCATAGCGCACTGCTCGGCGCAGGAGGCGACGAAGCACATAGCCAGCACCGATATTGCTGGGGATTTGCCCGTCGGCGATAGCAAAACCCAACGCCCGAATGTGATCACACACTACGCGTATGGCCACATCAGTCATTCCGCCCTTGCCGTAGGGGTGTCCGGAGAGACTTTCTACCTGGGTGCGCAGCGCTTGAAAGAGGTCTATATCATAGGTGGAAGTTTTCCCTTGTAAGACCATAGCTAAGCGTTCCAAGCCCATCCCTGTATCCACACTTCGCATGGGCAGCGGGTCTAATCCGCCATCACTGCGACGATTGTACTGGATGAAGACGAGATTCCATAGTTCTATGACGAGGGGATTACCGGTATTCAGAAGCGGGGCAGCGGAATCGCTGGCTTGCGGACGCAGATCTATGTGAATCTCCGTAGAAGGTCCGCAAGGGCCTGTATCGCCCATTTCCCAGAAGTTATCCTTGCGTCCAAAAAACCGTATGCGTTCCGCTGGCACATACTCAAGCCATATCTCATAAGTCTCGTTGTCTTTTGGCAAGCCCCATTCTTCATCCCCCCCGAAAACTGTGATATAGAGGCGTTCTTTGGGGATTTGGTACACCTGCGTAAGCAGCTCCCAAGCCCAAGCGATAGCTTCGGATTTGAAGTAGTCGCCAAAAGACCAGTTGCCCAGCATCTCAAAGAAGGTATGATGATAAGTATCGTGTCCGACTTCTTCCAGGTCGTTGTGTTTGCCGGAGACGCGTAGGCACTTTTGGGTATCGGCGACGCGAGGAGCAGGCGGCTCTTTGAAGCCCATAAAGACATCCTTGAAGGGATTCATGCCGGCATTGACGAAAAACAGGGTGGGGTCATTTTTATTGACCAAGGGGGCGGAGGGGACGATCAAGTGTCCCTTGCGCGCAAAAAACTCCAAAAAGGTTTGTCGCACCTGCGCCGTAAGCCACATGAAGCAAAGGTAACGAATGCCCAGGTCTTTGACTTTTGCCTATATTTGTGGCGGCATGCGACCATACGCGATTTTGCTATGGGCTGGGTGGGCGATCCTCTTTGCGCAGTCTGCTAAGGTTCGCAAGCTCCTCGCCCAAGCTGACAGGGAATATTACACTTTCCGCAATCCCGAGAAAGCCGCAGAACTGTACAAACAGGTTTTGTCCTTAGAGCCTAATAATCAGTATGCGGCGTATCGGCTCGCTCGGTGCTTCTGGTACACCAACGAAACCGAAAAAGCCATAGAAGCTTATCAGAAAGCCCTGGCTATCAACGCCGATGCTAATGATACCATCTACTTAGACCTGGGGATAGCTCAGAAGAAGTTGGGGCGCTACGCCGAAGCAAAGCAATCCTTGGAGGAGTTTATTCGTCGTCATAAGGCGCAGGATATTCTGCGCAAACAAGCGGAGGTTGAGTTAGAAGGTTGTGCGTTGGCGGAGCGGCTTTTAGCGCAGAGCCCGGATTATGAGTTGCGGGCGCTTACGGCTGTAAACTCCCAAGCCAGTGATTATGCCCCCACGCTTTTTGTGGTCAAAAGCGACACATTTTTGATATTTACCAGCCACCGGACTGGCGGGCAAAGTACCGCGCGCTTTTCAGAATATGGAGAGCCTACTTATTCTGACTTGTGGATTATTCAACTCAAATCCGATACAGCGTTTCTTGGGCGGGCGGTTGGCAAAGTCCAAAACCTTGGCAAACGCGTCAATACCGCTGCAAATGATGGTGGAGCCGTGATTTCCCCTGATGGACTGACAATGTATTACACCATTTGCGGGGAAGGCAAATACCGCAAGTTCTGGGGCTGTGGCATCTACCAAAGCCAATACGACCCGCAGAAAAAAGAATGGGGCCCATTTGAGAAGATAGAGGCGCTTGCTGGCAAGCGCGAAGTGGTGGTCAACTCCCGAGGCAAAAAGCGGCTCGTCCCTACTTACGATGCGCAGCCCACCCTTTCTCCGGATGGGAATATCATGTACTTTATTTCGGATCGCGATGG
Organism: uncultured Sphingobacteriaceae bacterium; assembly: GCA_964655255.1. Classification (GTDB taxonomy): domain Bacteria; phylum Bacteroidota; class Bacteroidia; order SpSt-205; family SpSt-205; genus SpSt-205. The sequence goes on along the minus strand of CAZZMF010000022.1, from coordinate 6,647 downwards.
GGGGCTTGGGGGTACGGACATCTGGTATGCCCAAAAAGTCGGCAAAGAGTGGAGCGCCCCCGTCCATGCCGGCAAAGTCATCAATACGCCTTTCAACGAGATCTATCCACATGTCGGACGAGATGGCAAGACGCTCTACTTTGCTTCTGACGGGCATCCGGGACTGGGGGGATACGATGTGTTTCGTGCAGAAGGGCGCCTCTCCTCCTGGCAACCCCCCCAAAATATGGGGTCGCCTATCAACTCTTCTTATGATGACTTTTCGCTTTTCTGGGTAAAGCAAGATTCTTTAGGCTTCATCGCCTCTAATCGCCCCGGCGGACGCGGGCGTGATGATATCTACTTCGTCAAGCGTATCTTCCGTCCTAAGATAGAACTCGCTGTCCACGGCACCGTTCGTGACGGCTCTACTAAACTGCCTATCCCATTTGCGACGGTAACCCTGTATGAATCCAGAGAGGGGAAGCTTATTCCCTTAGATACCTTCAATACCGACCAGAGTGCCCGGTATCGTTTCACTTTACAGCCCGGTAAGGAATATCGCCTTATTGGGAATGCCCCTGAATACCTCGCTAACGAAGTTGCCGTCTCTACCCGAGACGCCACCAAGTCCGCCGAACTGGAAGCGGATATTGACATTTACTTGGACCGTATAGAGATTGCCCGTCCTATCGTGCTGCAGAATATCTACTTTGACTTTGATAAGTACGACATTCGCCCTGACGCTGCGGCGGAACTGGATAGGCTTGCTCTGCTGCTCCAGAACAATCCCTCGCTGCGCATTTTGATTGGGGCGCATACAGACACCAACGGCAGCGAGCAATACAATATTCGCCTATCTAATAACCGCGCCAAAGCCGTGGTAGAATACCTCCAACAAAAGGGTATCAATCCTGCTCGGCTGACTGCTATTGGGTATGGAGAATCCCAACCGTTGATTTATCCGGAGTTGTCTGATGCGGATGAGCAAGCGAATCGTCGGGCGGAGTTTCGTATTTTAGGACTGGATTTTGCAGAGAAATAGGCTTGCGGGGATAGGGGCGTCTGCGCTGAGGGGCTGTCGCCCCTCAGAGGAAAGTCCGGGCGTCAGGGAGCAAGCCGCCCTCCGCAAGGAGGGGCTGTATGCCGCAAGGCATGCAGACGGATAGGGTCACAGAAAACATACCGCCCCTCAGGGGTAAGGGTGAAATGGGACGGTAAGAGCGTCCCCGCGGACAACCCCCGGCTGACGCAAGGCTAAGCAGTCGGCGATGACCGCTCCCATAGCCGACGGGTAAGCCGCTTAGAGAAATGCAGACGTAGACACAGAACCCGGCTTACTACCTATCCCCGCCTTCTTCTTCCTCCGATAGCCTTATGCACGCCGCAACAAAGCCCAAAACTTTGAGAGGTAGCTCAGGGCAATTTTCTTTATTTGCTGCATGCAGCGTTTAGTATGGGGAGCTATTTTCAGCACGATATGGGCACAAGTGATCACGGGGACGGTGTATGATGGAGCGACGGGCGAACCCCTCCCCGGCGCCACAGTGCGCATTCAAGGCACAAGTGTCGGCACACTCACAGACGAGAAAGGTAGCTTTTCTCTCCCGCTCAAAGAGAAACTTCCCGTCTTTCTGATTGTCACCTATGTGGGCTATGACACAGCGAAAGTCCCCGTCTCCAGTTTCAAGCCCCTGCGGATCGCCCTCGGCGAAAAAGAAGTCTTACAGCAAGCGGTAGAGATTGTAGATATCCGTATCAGCCAGAAGCAGCAGGAGTCTCCCCTTACCATAGAGACCATGGATGCCATGGCAGTGCGCGAAAGCCCTTCCCCTGACTTCTACGAGAATCTGGCTAACCTCAAGGGCGTGGATATTACCACTGCCAGCTTGGGCTTCAAGATTATCAATACCCGCGGTTTCAATAGCACTCGTCCTGTGCGTACCCTCCAAATCATAGACGGCATGGACAATCAAGCCCCTGGGCTGAACTTTTCCCTTGGCAACTTTGTCGGGGCGTCCGAACTGGATATTCAGTCTGTGGAACTTATCGTTGGCGCCCAGTCCGCCCTCTACGGACCCAACGCTTTCAACGGCGTTATTGTGATGCACCTCAAAGATCCTTTCCTCCATCCGGGTACCTCCGTCAGCTTCAAGGTAGGGAATCGCAACCTCATAGAGACGGCTTTTCGGCTGGCACAGACGGTCGGTTCAGCTGAACGGTTCGCATTCAAGCTAAGCGGTTCTTTCATGCAGGCGCAGGATTGGCCCGCTGATAACGATGCCCCAACCGAGCAGGCCCTCGTAGGTAAAGATAACCCCGGCGGCTATGACGCTGTGAATCGTTATGGCGATGAAAACCCCGACCCGCGCTCTAACAACTACGATAACTCTGCCTACAGTCGCTTCTTTTTCCCTGGGCTGGGCATTTATCATCGCACGGGCTATTGGGAGCGGGAACTGGTAGATTATGCAGTGAAAAGCTTCAAACTCTCTGGCGGGCTTTATTACAAAATCACCCCTGACCTGCGCGCCGAATACACCGCCAACTTCGGCACCGGCACCACCGTCTATCAAGGGGATAATCGTTACAGCATCCGAGACATTCTATTTTTCCAGCACAAAGCCGAACTCAAAGGCAAAAACTTTTATCTACGGGCTTATCACACCACCGAGGACGCTGGAAAGTCGTATGATATTGTCCTCACTGCCCTGCTGCTTCAAAACTACGCCAAACCTTCTACCCGGTGGGCGTTGGACTATCAGATCGCTTTTATTCCGTACAGTCAGCGTATTCGGCAAGACCCAGACTTCCCGACGACATTTATTGGCAATCCCAACTTTGACGAGCAATATCGGCGAGTGTTGGAGAAGTACCGGGATTCTCTCGTTGTGTGGCATCAGTTAGCGCGGGCTTTTGCGGATAGCCCGGGCAATCCCTTTTTCTGCGACACTTGTCGCAGTCGCTTAGAGCCAGGTACGCCGGAGTTCAACGCTGTCTTCCAGCGTATTATTTCCAATCCGAGCTTCTTAGCTGGAGGAAGCCGCTTCG
>CAZZMF010000022.1:0-3607 GCA_964655255.1 uncultured Sphingobacteriaceae bacterium | reverse complement strand
TTCGTAGATAACTCGTCGCTGGTGCATATTCAAGGGGGGCACGACTGGAGCTTCGGGGGGCGCTTTGAACTGCACTGGGGCGCTAACTACCGCAAATATTTGCCCCGCTCCTATGGTACTATCTTCGCCGATACCCTCATAGACCCCGCCCGTCCAGAACTGGGCTATCGTCGCATTACTTTATATGAATGGGGCGCATTTGCGCACTTAGAAAGCCGATGGCTGAGGGAAGACCGCTTGCGGGTGGGGATAGCTCTACGGGCTGATGTCCAGCAAAACTATGTACGAGAGCGAAATATCCTTCAACGCTTTTCCTTAGAGCGGGTAGCCCGCGCCTTGCGGCATAACTTCATCTATTCCCCAGCTATCACAGCTACTTATACTGTGAAGCGCTTTCACACACTGCGGGCAGCTTACACCTCTGCTCTCCGCTATCCAACGCTCCAAGACCAATATCTGTATTATAATGTGGGACGCGCCATTCTCAAAGGCAACTTTGAGGGCATGGGAGGGATCATCCCTCTGGAAAACCTATACGACTATCTGGCGACTGGCGATAATCGCCTCCTTGAGCCCATCTTCGTGCCGGGGGTACGCCCAGAGCGCCTGCGCACCCTTGAAGTGGGGTATAAAGGCATTTGGAAAGAGCGCCTCTTCATAGATGCAGGGTACTTTTTTAGTTGGTACTGGGACTTTCTGGGCTTTCGCTTAGTGTCCACTGTGCCAGATCTCCTCACAGGACGTCCCGTCCAGATCTATCGTCTTTCAGCCAACGCTTCGGATATCGTTACGACGCAAGGTTTTGCAGTGGGCGTGTATTACTACTTTGCGAAAAAGTACACTTTCTCCGGCAGCTACACCTGGACAGTGCTGAATAAAAGCGGTGCTTGGATGAACGACCTTGCCCGAATCGTGAATCGTGCGTTCGGACGGCAAGTCCTGCGAGAGATCCCACCGCATAATGACCCTATCATCCCTGCCTTCAATACCCCCCCGCATAAATACAATCTGGGTTTGAGTGCGCGGGATCTGATAGTGCCGATAGGTGGGCGAGATATTCGATACTTGGGTTTTGCGATTACTTGGCGATGGGTGCATGGGTTTAGGTTTGAGGGGTCGCCGCAGTTTACTGGCTATGTGCCCGGGTATGGCACATTGGACGGACAGATTAGTTGGCGACCGGCGGCCACCCCTGAGATTACTTACAAAGTTGGCGGAACTAACCTCCTCGGACAGCGCTTTTTTCAGGCATACGGGGCGCCCTATATTGGGCGACTCTGGTATGTGGGGGTTTGGATAGAGCTCTTGTAGTTTGGGCGAAACGCTTATCTTAGCTCTGGGTATGGATGGCTCAGGTTTAGGCGTTGCGGTAGCGACGCCATTCAAAGCAGACGGCTCCTTGGATGAGCCTGCGCTACGGCGCCTTGTGCGGTACATATCAGAAAATCAAGCCGATTACCTCGTTGTCTTGGGCACCACCGGAGAAGCTGTCACGCAGTCGCTGGCTGAAAGGCTCCGGGTCGTAGAGATTGTCTTTGATGAAGTGGGAGACCGCATTCCTATTGTTATCGGAGCGGGCGGCTATGATACCCGCGCTATCGCTGATGAGATGCGCATATATGCCCATCACTTTTCGGTGCAGGCTTTCCTTTCTGTGACGCCTTATTACAATAAGCCTACGGCTGAAGGGCTGTATGCTCATTATGCCCATCTCGCTGAGCGAAGCCCCCGCCCCATCATCCTTTACAATGTGCCTGTGCGAACAGGGGTACATCTGCCGCCGGCGATTACGCTGCGACTGGCGCAGGACTTCCCCGGGCAAATCATCGGTCTCAAAGATGCCTCCTTGGACCTGATCCAAGGCATGGAACTCTACGCCCAGAAGCCACGCGACTTTCAGCTCATCTCCGGAGACGATGTACTCGCCGCTCCAGCTATCCTCATGGGCTATGTGGGGGTCATTTCCGTCGTAGGGAATGCCTTGCCCCAAGTCATGAAGCGTCTGGTAGAAGCCGCCCTCCACGGGGAGCTGGTGCGCGTGCGCGAACTCGAGTCACGCTTGCTACCTATCATGCGCTTGTGTTTCGCTGAGGGCAATCCGACAGGGATCAAAGGGCTGCTCGCCGAACTGGGACTTATAGAGCCTTGGACGCGCCTACCGCTTCTGCCTGCATCTGAAGGGCTGCGCATGCGCTTCCGGGAGGCGCTGGAGCAGCTAAAAGACTACGCTCTGGTAGAAAGGCTTCCCCAAAGTCAGTAATCCGATCCAGCTCCTCCAGCAGGGGGTCGCATAGAATGCAGATTATACCAAAGCCCCCCATTCGCTTTTCTATTCTGCCCTCTGGTGAGAAATAATAAAGTGCTGGCAGAGAGTAGGCTACGTGGGGTGCGGCGGCGCCGAAGGCGCCGCCGCACCTAAAAACTCACCACAGCCAAAGCTTTACAACTTGAGTATCCGATACGCTGCAGCTTCCCCGCCCATCACCTGCAAATACAGAATATGAAAGCCCCGCCCGAAAAAGACAGCCGGGATCTCCGCTTCTCCGGGACCGCTGAAGCGCCCCTCAAAGACCTTCTTGCCTGTCGCATCATACAGGGTCGCCTGTACTTCCTCACCCGTCCCCAGACGAATCCGTAGCGCTTCCCCCTCCCGCAGTGTAGACTGCACAGGACGAATGAGACGCTTCTCATTCACCACAGCTTCGGTGGGACCATAGAGCTTTTCGCCACCAGTGGTCTCCTCCACCCATAGCCGGTAGTAGATGGAGCTATACCCCGCCGGATAGCGGTCATCTCGCACCTCATAGCGGGCGGCGCGTCCCTGCGCTGGCACTGCAGCGATCACTTCCCACCGCTGCAGGTCTGCACTTCGCTCCAGACGATAGGCGCGCACACCCTCCTCTGCCGCTGTCTCCCAGCGTACAGCGATTTCCACGCCCTGATTCTGCGCGGTAAATGACTCTATCGTCGCTGCCAGCGGCACGCACCCGACTGGTGGAGTAGATACCTGACAACTGAGCGGCGGCGTGAAAGCATAGCAGGTATTCGTCAGCGACGGACAGGGCTGCGCATTATGAATCGCCCATACATCGCCGCTACTACTGCCTACGATGCCTATGTAGCATCCCCCGCCATTCCATCCCGAGCAGGTGGGCTTATTATCGATATTGATCTGGATGCTGCCATTCTCACATAGCCGAAGCTCCCCCGTAAAGGTAAGACCGGTACAGGCTGAACCAAAATACGGCACATTGCAGTACTGAATCACAAAGCATCTATCGGGAGGCGAACCAATAGTGCGATAGCAAATCGTCCCCCCCAGCCCTGGGTGAATATCGTGCTGGAACTGGATGGAGTAGAGTTCATTTACATATCCACTCCAGCTCCAGCCGTCAAAGCTACCGGGCGTAAAGCCAGAAGGAGGGAAGACCACCAGTCCATTTGCGCCGACGAGGAGCTGATTATAGGTATTCCCGGCAAAGTAAAAGTTGAATGGAATGTTGATCCAGTTTGGGGAGTAGCGGTCATCTACGGTGATCCCCACGCTGGTACAGCCGCCCCCACACCACGATCCGTCAGCTGGTCCGGGACAGGGACACGAGTAGGC
>CAZZMF010000021.1:0-9714 GCA_964655255.1 uncultured Sphingobacteriaceae bacterium | reverse complement strand
CCCCAGGACCCCAAGGACCCGCTGGTCAAGACCTTGTGCGTCCTCAGCAGGGCTTCATAGAAGGCGTGGCTCGCGGGAAAGACAATAACGGCAGGGCATTTGAGATACCCTTCCGCTACACCTACTACACAGCTAATCCCGGCACTGCCACACGTCGCGGGGCAGATACACTGGATATAGAGTTTTCCCGAGAAGACTCCCTTGGAATAGGCAATCTCACGATAAGCTTCCGCTATCGGCGGTCTAATGGACAAACTTCTAATGTAGATATATCAGGAGTAGCAGCTAATATTTCAGCTTCACCGATACCTACGCATGAGATTCAAACGCAGCCTTCTATAAATGTTCCGGGCTACAGTTCTCCGGGTACTTCTCAGGTCGTTACAAATGTCCAGATTAGTGGGGACACAGTAGTAAGTGGGGATTTCCGCTTCATACGCCCTCAAATATCTCAGCCACCTGTCCCGATCCCTGGCGTATCAGCCAACTCTCATCCTGATACTGTGACTGGTCGTTTCAGCATTCGCCTTGTCCCTGTGATATCATACGGGCGTGTCCAGCGCTAAGCTCAGTATTGCCATTTGACCTTTATAGCGCTTAGGAAGAGTATCCCCGCTGTCTCGGCTCGCAGGCGCAGAGTACCCAGGGACACGCCTTGTACATGATGGGCTTTCATGAGTTCTATTTCTGCGGGGGTAAAGTCTCCTTCAGGACCAGTAATCCATAGTGTGGGAGCGGGGCCTGCAGGTAGCGCCTCTGAGAGCGGAGTAGGGGTGCCGATTTCCCCCATGAGGCGATGCGTGTAAGATGCCCAAGGCACAGCCTCCCATGAGGGTAGAAAAGAGATTTTCGGCAGTACGCTGCGCAGGTTTTGTTTGAGGGCGGCGCGGGCGACCCGCTTTAGACGATCAAGGTCTATGCTCCTTCGCACGCTCCTTTCCATCGGCATAAAGTACACTGCCGTCGCGCCCAGTTCTACGGCTTTTTCTATGAGCCACTCCATGCGGTTGGGCTGCTTGAGCGGTGAGACTAATAGTTCAATCGGAGCTGGGGGCTCCCCGGGGCGATGCAGGCGCTCAACGATGAAGATCTCAGCAGCATCCCGAGAGGTATTCTGCAAAATACCCCGAGCCAGCGTGCCTTTGCCATCGGTGAGCCAGACAGTTTCACCTACTTGTATCCGCAGACTGCGCCTGAGATGATGATATTCCTCACCTCCTACGATTACTGTAGCGTCTGTTAGCTCGCTACAAAATATCGCACTCATCTTCTCTGAGAGGATAGCATCACGGCTAAACCTTCGCAGGCTCCCTCTCTGGAATCACTCCAAATCCGCTCCAAGAGTTTTTATTCCGCCAGTACAACTCAGGCTCTATCCCCGCTTTTCTCCACATTTCTTGTACCTCTTCACGGCTTAGATAGAATGCTATAGAAGGGGTCAGATGATCATAAACTATGTTGTGAATCTCTCTGAACGAAAAGGCGGACAAGTGATGAATATAGTCAAAATAAGGCAACACCCTCCTCATGAAACGAAATCTATATACGGACTTCGCCATAAGGTAAATAGGTATTGCGAGTATCATGGAAAGGAAATAAAGAAGGTTTGAAGGCATTTTAGAAGTTATTTTTTCCCGCACGGGGTTTACAAAACGGATAATCCAGCCATTATTCTCCTTACCGTATACCCACGCCGACAAGATGCCACCGGGCTTCGTTACTTCGGCTATTTTTTGGAGAGCCTTAGCGGGGTCTGGTGTGTGGTGGAGTACCCCGACAGAGTAAGTGATGTCTATCATGCCTTTCTGAAGTGGTGGATGAAATAGGTCTCCCTGTACAATATGAACCCCTGGCAAAAGACGAGTATTCATGAAAGCGGCTTCTACCGAGTCACTAAGGTCTAGCCCTATGACAGCTTTGGCTCCCCACTGATGTACAAACTGCACATGCCTGCCTTTGCCACACCCTGCGTCCAATACAACTTTGTCCCTAAATAGCTCTGGTTTGACAGGGTGAATGAAGCTCAGAAACTGTTCTTTATAAAAAGGACGGTCTATTTCCCGAAAGATGAGCCATTGTCTGCCAAATCGTCGAATAGTACGCTCATACCAGTTTTTATCCATCACTGTAGGCGGCAGAAGTCGAGGGATACCTCGTATGATCGGAAACTTTTGACTGCACTGGCTGCACTGTAGGGAGCCTTCCATGATATGTGACTCTTCCTGAGAATGGACTTCTAACAGGGTCAAAGGCGCCTGACATAATGGGCACCCTAAGTAGTTGAGAGCCTCTTTTAGCATAGATTACCTTAGCAAATGAAAGAAAGGTATGTCAGACGCAGGAGTCTCTTTTTAGAGATGCCGCTGCCGAATAAGTTGTTACCTTTGCATGGTATGGCGTATCGGATGGACATTGCCCCGCAAGCGGTAGATGCTATTTTGCAGAGGCGCATCTTGCGGGATGGACTGGACCTTGTGATGGATTTGGAACGCAGCCACGGGGTATGGGTGTATGACAGCAAACACAACCGCGAGATACTGGACTTTTTTGGATGCTATGCGACGATACCGCTGGGATACAATCATCCCAAGATGACCCAAGATGAGACCTTTCTACGGCACCTTCTCCAAGCCGCTATCGTCAATCCCACCAACGCTGACATTTATACCCAAGAGTATGCGCATTTCGTACAGACCTTTGAGCGCGTGGCGATTCCACCGTATTTGAAGTATGCCTTTTTCATCGCGGGGGGAGCTTTGGCGGTTGAGAATGCCCTCAAAGTCGCCATGGACTGGAAAGTCCAGAAAAACTTCGCCAAGGGCTACCGGCGTGAAGTAGGGACGAAAGTCATCCACTTCCGAGAAGCTTTTCACGGGCGCTCTGGCTATACAATGAGTTTGACCAATACTGATCCCCTAAAAGTACAATACTTTGCGAAGTTCCACGACTGGCCCCGCATTCTCAATCCCAAGCTTCGTTTCCCTCTTACCGAAGAAAACCTCGCCCGTACCATAGCCGACGAGGAACTGGCGATTCGGCAAATCAAACAAGCTTTTGTGGAGTATAAGGATGATATTTGCGCCATTATTATAGAGCCTATTCAATCGGAAGGTGGAGATAATCACTTCCGACCGGAGTTTATGCGGGCGCTGCGGCAGCTTGCCGATGAAAACGATGTGATGCTTATTTATGACGAAGTTCAAACGGGCGTAGGAGCTACGGGGCGTTTCTGGGCGCATGAACACTTTGGTCCTGAGGCCTTGCCCGACATTATCTCCTTCGGGAAAAAGATGCAAGTCTGCGGCATCCTCGTCGGACCTAAGGTAGATGAGGTACCCACAAATGTTTTCCGCGTGCCTTCTCGCATCAACTCCACCTGGGGCGGTACCCTCGTAGATATGGTCCGAGCGGATAAGATTCTGGAGATCATAGAGGAAGATAACATCGTCGCTCATGCCGCTCACGCTGGGGAGCACCTCAAAATGCGGTTAGAGGAGCTTTCCCAGCAGTACCCGGAGCTAATCAGTGCAGTGCGAGGACAAGGGTTGATGGTAGCTTTTGACCTGCCGACCAAAGAAATCCGCGACCAGCTCGTAAAAGATGCTCTGGATAAAGAAAATCTCCTCCTCCTCAAAGCGGGTGAGCGCTCTATCCGTTCTCGTTCTGCGCTGACGATAACGACCGAAGAAATAGACGAAGGCATAGAGCGGCTCAGTCGTCTCCTTGCGGCATATAAGGTAGGGAAGAGTTTTGCTTTGTCGTGAGACCTTTACGGATTGCGCTGCAGAGAAGAAAGGGCGATTAGCGGAGGACTCTCTTTGGCTTTTATCGGGGGTTGGGATAGCGAGTCTTGCGGGGAGTGAACGCCTTTGGGTGCCTGCGCTCAACTATCCCATGGAAGCCTATTTATTGCGGGATGATGATATTCCGGCGTATGTGGCGGGATTTGGGGATAGTTGGCGAAAATGTCGTTGTTGTGTCTGATCAGGTTGTGGGAATCGTTTCAAAGAACCCTGTTCGCTTTTCTATTGTGCAGCCTTGTGCGGAGGAAGGGAATAGGCTACAGGGGGTGCGGCAGCGCCGAAGGCGCTGCCGCACCCCCTCAAAAGGCAAAGAAATGTGCCACTTCGGTATCAGGTCAGACGGGTACTTTCTGCGAGAAAGCATGAACGAATATACAGAACTTCTTTCCCACGAGGCTCACGATAAAAAGCATAGGGAGGTCTTTGGCATAAATCGGAGCGCGTCGTACAGTAGAACGCCCCAGAACCCTCACTCTATCCTCAGTCCCACTATCAGTATATCATCCACTTGGGGATAAGCGCCGCGCCAGTTTTCTAACTCGGTCTCTAAGGTAGTTTTTTGCTCTTCAGCTGGCATTGTGCTAAGCCGCAAGAGAAGTTGTCTAAACGCTTTATATCCGTACTTGCGTCCGCGCTCCCCGCCTAACTGGTCGGCAAATCCATCCGACGCAAAGTATAACCAATCTCCCGAATGTACCTCTAGTGTGTGAGTGGTGAAGCTTCTCTGGGTATGTCGCACTACTTCGGGCGGTCCGACGGGCAGAGGATCAGCTGGCTGTTCAAAGATAGCCTCACCACGGACCAGCCAAAAAGGGCTGCGGGCGGCTGTGTAGAGTACTTTACGGAGCATGCCTTTTTCCCAACTGAACTGCGCTAATACACCTTCAAATCCATCCTTTACGTGCCCTGGCGCATCCGGCTGCAGAAGGTTGATCAGTTGTAGAGAAACGGCAGAGAGAATCTCAGCTGGTTCCGAAAGCCGATATTCGGTCAGCACACGGTTGAGGAGGGTAAGGGACATCAAACTTACAAAAGCCCCTGGGACCCCATGCCCCGTGCAGTCTGCTACGAGAAGGTAAAAAGAATTGGGCTGAGCAGGGTCGGGATAAATGGCGTAAATATCCCCACTTACTATATCACGAGGCTTCCAGAAGACAAAGCTCTGAGAAAAGTGCCGTTTGAGGGCGTCCTCTGGCGGCACCAGCGCGTTTTGAATGCGCCGGGCATAGGTGATGCTCTCTAACAGGGATCGGTTCTTGCTTTCTATTTCGTCTTTTTGGCGGGAGATGAGGATATTCTGCTCAGCGAGTTGACGATTCTGCTCCTGCAAGCGAATATTTTGCTCACGGATGGTGGCAGTGGCTTCTTGTACTTTTTGAGCAAGTTCTTGAGCGCGCTGGCGCAGAACTGCGGTTCGCCATCTTACTATTACCCAGATAAGCCCCCCTAAGAGCCCCACATACCCGACAAAAGCCCATGGGGTGAGCCACCATGGCGCCTCTATGATAAAACTATACTGGATGGGAGCGCTCCATTCGCTGTCAGGATACCGGGCAACTACATATAAGGTATGTCGCCCGGGCGGCAAGCGGCGATATTCTACACGGTTTTTAGTGGTAGGGGGTGCCCAGTTTTCATCTACGCCTTCCATGAAGACGAGATACTCTACACCGATTTCACGAGCGAAAGCCCCTCCATGGGCGAGCGTGAAGGCAAGGTTATGACGGGCATAGGGTAGATGTAAGTTCTGGGGAAGGGCATACGGCAGAGAAGATGTACTATCCCACCACTTTGTAGAGTCGCGACGGGTGAGAGATTGTCCTAATATCTCTACGGCTGCGATATAGGGGCGCGGGGGCGACTGCGAAAGGGGTGGCGAAGGAGGAAAGCACACCAGCGCACCACCCGATGCCGTAAGCCATGAGCCTTTTGGGAAAATGCCTCCTAAGGCAGGGGCCTCCAATACGGTATAGGCTTGCCGAAAGATCCCCCCATTAGCGCCGACCGCCCCACCTAAACCTGCTTTGAAAGGCACAAGCCGATCCTTATCAGGATAAAGGCAAGCAAAACCTTCGCTCGTGCCTACCCATATCATAGAGTCCATAGGGGAGATTTGTACGACCAGATTGGCGGGGAGGCCTTGGCGCTGCGTCCATCGCTTCCAGTTTTTGCCGTCGTAGCAATATAGACCATCTCCATTCGTTCCTACCCATAATCGCCCATATTTGTCTTCGGCGAGACTAAGGACAAAGCCTTTACCACTGGGTAGCTGCCATCGCAGGAGGTGCTCACCCGTCCATGTGCATACTCCCTCCCCCGTTCCAAACCAGAGCCAACTGCGCCTGTCTTTGAGGAAAGGCGTGGTAGGCTTCATAGAGAGACGAAATCGGACTCGGCTTGCACCAGGAGCAGCAATGGCTATGTCCTCTGGATGGGCAAGCCATAGCCAGCCTCGTTTATCTGTGTGGACGTCCAGCCAGTGCTCCGAAGTAAAAAGGGGACGGTGGGCCGTTTCCCCCTCCCTAAGCCAAATAGGAGTGCCTTGCCGCTGTCCCTCGGCATACCAACCTAACCAGGCAAAGGAGTCGCGTTTTTGAAGTAAGGTAATGTCCTGCAGAGGTAAAAAGCCCGTCTCCTCAGGAATAAGGAGGCGTCGCCCTTCGCCTGCTGCAGGTCCGAGGCGAAGTAATCCTCCTTTTTCCAAACCGATCCAGAGAGTACCCTCATCTGTCCCCTGCACGGCGAATACCCAGTCCTTCTGCTCCAGCAAAAGCCTTGTCGGCAGAGCGAAGCTTCGTTTAGTTTCCATGACAGCGAGCCAGCCTTCACTCCCACAGAAGATCCATTCACCCTCCTGACGACGATACGCATAGTCCAAGAGGGCGTTGGATATGCCGATTTGGACATCCCCCAGTGTATCTTCGTTTGCATATCGCAGGCGGGCTTCGTGTAGAAAGAGCATATAGCCTCCCATTAGTTCGGTGAGGGCGGTCGTGGAGCCCCTTGCTATGCGAATAGCTTCACCCGCCGACCAGCGCCAAAGCCCCTTCCGTCCCGATAACCAAAGTCTTCCATGACTGTCCCACATCACCGTTTGTATAGATGCATTCTCGTTCCACCCTTCTAAGCGCCAGAGGGTATCAGCGCGTATCAATCCCAAAGCGAGCGTTTGTCCATCGTGGAAGTTACACCAGAGACCATGGCTATCCACCTGGATGGGATAAATGCCCAGAGGTATTGTGGGCTCCCAGCAGTACAGGGTATCATTGCGCCAGCCGTAGAGCGGCGCCTCTCGCAGGTAGGTAGAGCGTATCCGTAAATACAGCATGTCCCCCACTGTGAGTCCTATGACTCTTAGCTTTTCTTTCGGAAGGGGCAGTTTGAGAAACTGCTTCCCATCCCATGCCGCTACACCCTGCGCCCCACAAAACCATAGGCGCCCTTCTGCCCCCCATAAGCCATCTATCACGCTCTGCGTAGGAAGTCCGTCTTCTGTCGTGAAAGCCTCCAAATGAGAGCCCCCCCACCCTAAAAGCGCATCTTGAGAGAGAACCCACACCCGTCCAAAGGGGTCTTCTATCACTTTCTCCACAGGCGAGTTTAGGGGAAAGCCCGTCTCCACACTATACAGACTTGTAGGGAAAACTGCCTCCTCTGGCAAAGCTGGCTTGCCTAAGGTGATGCGCTTTGGCTGGGCGGCGATCTTCTCCAGAGGGGCGAAGGCGGCTTTGCGCCGAAGCGTAGCAACATAGCTTAGGTACCGACGCAGCGTATCCACAGAAGGGGGCTTCGGTACAGCAGCCTCTCGCCGCAGAATATCTATACTCCGTAAAAGCGAGGATACATCCGCCGTCCGCTCCCCTGCTTTGAAAGAGATGCGCACAGGCAGAGAGAAGTTTTTGAGGGGCGGCGGATGAAGAAGTTCCGTCAAAACAGAGTCTGGAAGGCTAATCGTATCAGGAGGAATCCCCCTAAGCCACTCGCCCAGCGCCGCCAAAGGTGAAGGAGGAGACATAGGCGGGCTCGGCTCACAAGCAGATATTATAATAAATAGCAGTAGTCCTACGACCTTTTTCAGACCATAATCCTCACTCCGTTTCATAGTGGCGCCGATTACCGTAAAAATCCTTTTCTCCATGCACGAAACGCATTGGCGCTTTCCCCATAAGCATAATACTCCAAAATGCCTATCGCTTCCAGCAGCTTCATTTTGTCGCGCCATGGCTCAGGGGACTCATCAAACCCAAAAAATGCGTATCCTGCCGTTAACGCCCGTAAGTATCCACGCAAGGCGGCTTCCACCATGAGGGAAAGCGGAGGCTTTTCTGAGGTCATTACCCATGCTTCTACGACACTGCGGGCTAATAAGCTTCCCTGCCGCAGAAGATAGCCCGTCTGCGAAGTGTCTTTCTCTGCCTCTCGTAGAAACTGCGAGTATGCATTATTGAGGGCGGATGCGTCAGCGTCACGATCCGCCACAGGTAAGAATAGTTGCGCCAGTCGGGCGCTATCTACCTTCACATAACGCCGTACCGTACCCAAAAGCACGCTAATCGTATCGCTTTGATTGAGGTACAGGGCTACTATCTCCCGAAAAAATCGGTCATTCCACTCCACATGGCGCAGGGCTTCCATCTCCTGGCGAAGGCGGGGAAGCCATTCCCTTTTACTTGTATCCCGAACAAGAGGGTATAAGCGCTGGTGCAATTCCTTGTAAGGAAGGGGGGATTGCGCCCATAAGAGCCCCACCCACATCAATCCGCTGCGCCACATCAAGCAAATATGCACAGAGAGTTCGTATCTTTCCCAATATGGCGAGTGTGTGGGAGCAAACATTTACAGAGGAGGAAAAAAAGGCTATTATTGCTGCTTATCGTCGGCTGCTGCGGGCATGTAATAGCTTTTTGGACAAGTCGGGGCGGACAGAACTACGGCGAGCGTTTCGATTTGCTCTTGAGCAGCATGGGGATATGCGCCGTCGCACAGGGGAGCCTTATATTCTGCATCCTATTGCGGTGGCACTTATTCTCGTCAAGGAAATAGGGCTCCGAGACCTTTCGGCAGTGATTACTGCGCTCCTACACGATGTGGTAGAAGACACTGACACAGACATAGAGACCATCCAAAGGCAGTTTGGGGAGACAGTGGCGCGCCTCGTAGAAGCCCTCACCAAAATCACCCGAGTCCATACTCCCTTAGACTCTGTACAGGCAGAGACTTTCCGAAAAATCCTGCTCACCATGGCGGATGACATTCGGGTCGCCCTCATCAAGCTCGCCGACCGCCTCCACAATATGCGCACCCTTGCAGGTCTCAAGCCAGAAAAGCAAGCCAAAATCCTCGCTGAAACAGAATACATTTACGTTCCCATCGCCCACAGGCTTGGACTCTTTGGCATCAAGAGCGAAATGGAAGACCTTATCCTGAAACTGCGTGAGCCTGAGACCTACGAAGCTATTGCCCGGAAGCTTCAAGAGACCGCCAAAGAAAGAGAGCGTTATATTCAGCGCTTCATAGAGCCTATCGTAGAACGGCTGCGGACCGAGCTAACCGTGCCCTTCAAAGTAGAGAGCCGCGTCAAAAGCATCAGTTCTATCTATCAGAAGATGCAGCGCCAAGGCGTACCCTTTGAGGAGGTGTATGATATTTTTGCAGTGCGGTTTATTTTAGACTCCCCACCAGCGACGGAAAAAGCCGATTGTTGGCGCACTTACTCGGTTATCACGAGCTTGTATCGTCCAAATCTCAATCGTCTGCGCGACTGGATATCCCACCCCAAACCCACTGGGTATGAGGCGCTCCATATTACAGTGATGGGACCAGAAGGCAAATGGGTAGAAGTACAGATTCGCTCCAGACGAATGCATGAAGCCGCCGAATACGGACTTGTCGCCCACTGGCGCTATAAAGA
>CAZZMF010000020.1:0-9759 GCA_964655255.1 uncultured Sphingobacteriaceae bacterium | reverse complement strand
GGCCTGCTATTTCCACAAGGCGGGGGGTAGAGGGGATTTGAGCTTGGAGGATTCCTACGAGGGCACCCGTCCAAATCGCCGCTCGCGCCGCTGATATTCCCATACCGCTTGATAAAAGTGCTCCCGACGAAAGTCAGGCCACAGCACAGGCAAAAATACAAACTCCGTGTAAGCGCATTCCCACAAAAGGAAGTTGCTGATCCGCTGTTCCCCACTCGTGCGAATCATCAGTTCAGGGTCTGGTAGCTCTCGCGTCCACAAATATGTCCGAAAAGTCTCTTCCGTAATATCTTCGGGTTCTATCTCACCCCGAAGAGCGGCTTGGACGATAGCTCGTGTCGCTTGTAGAATATCTTGGCGTCCGCCGTAGCTCAGCGCTAAAGTAAGTGTCAAACGCGTCCCATGCGCCGTACGGTTTATGGCTTCTCGGAGGCGCTTCTGGGCAGTTTTGGGGAGAGCGTGGATGTCCCCAATAGCTTGTAGCCGGACCCCTTGCTGAATGAGCTTATCTTCCTCTTGCTCTATTACGGAACTCAAAAGGTACATGAGAGCGGAGACCTCGTCGGGCGGGCGCTGCCAGTTTTCCGTGGAAAAAGCATAGAGCGTAAGATAAGGGATGCCGAGTTCAGCAGCCGTTTCCACTGCTGCCCGCACGGCGGATATAGCGGCTCGGTGTCCCTCTATACGTGGCTTACCCTGGCGCTGTGCCCATCGCCCATTCCCATCCATGATAATAGCAACATGCTGGGGCAGCGCCGTCGGGTCTATCTGCCTAAGTATATCCGTCATCAACGGAACTTCGGGCAGCGGTCGCCCGGGTCTATGATATAGGTGACAGAGACTCCGGTGTAGACGTACCAGTCTTTCTGATTGACAAATCCACGCACATCGTTGGCTTCGTAGCCGCTGCTCCCCTGTGCCCGATATCCACTGCGGTCTGAAAGCTCGGCAGCAATAGGACCCATCTGTGCCAGCATCAAGTCAGGCGGTGGATATCTATCACTCACATCATCCAAGTAGTCGGTAAAAGTTTTCCGAAGCCCAATCTCAAACCACAAGTCCCAACGCTCAGAGAGGGTCCAGCGCCCACCGATGCCCATCGGTATGGATACCTGGGTGAGCGCGTAGGGTTTAGGATAGGTACGGGTGGGATCGTTTAGGAACTGCCCCTCAGTCCCCAGAGGCTGAAGGCGATACCACTTTCCATCCGAAGCGCGAGCTTTAGGGTCAAAGTTGAAAACAGCAACGCCACCAAAAATGAATGGCGAAAATCTCGGACGATATCGGTACAGTCGTGGCGAAGCAAAAAACTCGTAGATAAACTGCAAGCTAAACTCCGTCAAGTGAGAACGAAAGTGGAGATTACGCCATTTTCGGAATTGATCATTACTTACGGAGTCGGCGGCACCGATCCAGCCTTGAGTAAAGGCTAACCGCGCCCGAAGATGAGGATGAAAGTTGTAAAAAAGCCCTACCCCGAAGCCTGGTCGTGTAAACTTGAGCGTGAAATCATCATCCAAGTCGCCTTTGTAGTTTGTGATACCGATGGAGGGACCTAAGGCAAGGTAGCTTTTGTACTCACCTCTCTGCGCCCAGAGAATGCCTACTAAAAGGCTCAGGCTACTTATAAGTGCGAAGGAGCGCATGCGGCAAAGTAAAGAGTTTTCCGTCAAAAAGGCGTATGAAAAGAGTGCCTACTGTGGGCAGCGATCCAGAAAGTATGCGGCGCATATCTCCACCGACGAATAGCGGGGAAAGCTTTGGAGAGCAGGGCGCCCACAGCCTCGGCTTGGGTAGGGCGAAGGACATTCCATATTAAGATGCCCTGAGGGGATAAACGCAGCTTGAGGGCATTTACAAAGCTGTCGCAGAGGAGAGTGGGAGGCACTTCGTCTTCTACAAAGGCATCTACAAAAATCCCCTCGTAGGTATCCGATAGCGTAGGAAGGAGATCTGCTGCGTCTCCTATCAGCACTTGATAAGGGACAGGCAAGGTAAAAAGCCTTTCCTGCAGGCGCACCATTTCGGGGTCTATTTCAATCACGGTGATGGCGTGTGGGGGATGCTTGCCGCGAGCTAAAAGGTCTATGAGACTGGCGCCCATGCCCACCAGCAGCACATGCTCCCATCGATGCGCCTCTAAGCCAAGCGCACTAAGCGCTTCTTCCCATGCCCGAGCCAAGTTACCGCCTACATAATGAACCCTTTCCCCCGCGATGATGACTTTTCCTCTGCGGTGCAAGACTTGATATTTCATCGCAGTTCAGTATCCCACCCTTCAGCTTGCAAGCGCTGGCGCAGAATGGTGATGGCACGGCTCAGTTGAGACTTTACGGTACCAAGGGGAAGACGCAGTTTTTTGGCGACCTCCTCTACGGAAAGCCCCTCCCAAAATCGCAGTTCCAAAGGACGCCGGTAATGGTCCGGTAGCCGCTCTAAGTGCGCCAGCAAAACCCGCTGTACATCCTGTAAGTCCCGCTCTTGGTGTGGAGAACTT
Source organism: uncultured Sphingobacteriaceae bacterium (assembly GCA_964655255.1). Taxonomy (GTDB): domain Bacteria; phylum Bacteroidota; class Bacteroidia; order SpSt-205; family SpSt-205; genus SpSt-205. Next base: position 7,262 of record CAZZMF010000020.1, on the reverse strand, counting down.
TCGCCCAAGACTTCTGTGATGATGCGGTAGCTTTTCCATTCCTCTTCTTCCAGTTGAAAGCTGTCTATGGTACCTTTGGGACGCTTGCGCAAGGCATCAGTGGCATAGTTGATGATACATCGGCTGAGCCATGTGCGTAGGCTGCCGCGCGAGGTGTCATACTTCCGCAGTACCCGCGGAAACTGCTCCACCATAAAATCATGCGTAATATCCCGCGCCATGGCGTCTATGCCCTCATACATGAGCCGCGTATTGCGCAGGTTGTAGAGATAACCGCGGCAGGTTTTGAGAAGGGTGTGATAGTAGCGATTGACCAGTTCATTATATGCCTCTTCGGCGGCTTCGGAGGCAGTCTGGTAGAGGGAGACCAACTCTATATCGCTGACTTCTGAGGCCATGTAAGAGGGCTTTGACAAAGATACGCCAAAAGCTCACCATCGGCTGCGTTTGATCCATGTGCCCAGCGGATACAGTAGCTGTAAGGCGATGAGTAGCCAGTCTGCCCATATAGCGACCCATGCTTGGGGAGCACCGACGCGCCAGAGCGCCAGGGCTTTGGCGATAGGTGGAAAGAGCAGCGACATGGGCGCCCAATAGGCAGTGAAGAATAGAAGCATTTGTAGAAATGGCACACTTGCTAAAGAGATACGCAGCGAGAGAGAATAGAATCGCGCCGTTTGGAGGTGGCGCCATTTACGACGCAAGGCTGCCAGTAGCGTCGGCGGTGCCGCAGAGATGGTATAGGTAGGGGCTACACGAATGAGGCTTTTAGGCAGCAGTTGAAAGGTCAAGTCATCATCGCCGGATAGAACTTCTCGCCAGAGGAAAAGCCCTCCTCTCAGCCATGCTCGGCGCACAGCCCATCCGCGCCCCGTACTCATGTAAGGGAACCCCCACCGAGCCCGTCCTACGGACTCCAGTTGGACGAGGGCGGCTTCATAGGCAGCGAGACGGCTTCCCAAAGAGCCGCTTCCACGCAGCCATGCATGCCCTATGGCAGCGACACTCCCCGCAGCCGCACCCATCATTTGTGAGAGCCATGCCTTCGGTATCTCGGTATCGGCATCCAATACGATGCACCAATCATGACGAGCTGTCTCAGTGGCGCGCCAAAGCGCATATTTTTTAGGTGTCCATCCCGCTGGGGTTTCCGATATGCGTATCCAGCGCAGAGGAAGTCGTCCGATAAACTCTTCTACTACGCCTTCCGACCCATCAGTGCATCGGTCTAATGCCACAATCACTTCCCACGGCGCCGGATAAGTCTCCTCTGCAAGCATAGCAAGAAGCTTTCGGAGGGCGCTTTCCGCGTCGTGAGCCGGTATCAAAACCGAAACAGGGGGTAGTTCAGAGAGTGAAGAGCTGTTTTTTCGGTGGGGGCGCCTACTCAGTGCCAGCCAGTACGCACTAACTATCGCCGAAATCCCATAACTTATTCCCGATGCGATGGTTGGCAGGTCTATATCTCCTATCCAGTCTAACATGGGCATGGGGCTTCTGGGCGCATCGCCGTATCAATCGGATGGCTGTCTTTTGTTTGCCAGAGACGCTTTTTGCTTTTTATCGCCCGCACATAGAGTATCTCACCTGCCAAGCGACGAAGCCCGATGAGCGGCGAATGGCTTTTAGTTGGGAGCCGCCGCGCCATTACATAGACTTGGATAGATATCCCCCCGAGTTGCCTCGTCAGTGGCATGACGCTGTGGCTCTCCTTACCGAAGATACGTTGAATGCCCATGGTATCCTCCCATGGCACTTGGAAAGGACATTTTGGGAGTTGGTGGAGGCTTTTCGTGAGCAAAATACCCCGCGCATCCTCAAGCTCTCGGCGGAGATTGGGCACTATTTGGGTGATGCACATGTACCCCTTCATACCACCGCAAACTACAACGGACAGCTCACAGGTCAGCATGGCGTACATGCCCTGTGGGAGTCTTTTCTCCCTGAATACTTCGGTGAAGGGTATGATTATTGGGTCGGACAAGCGCAGGTGTGGCGCAGTGTGCGGGATACGATTTGGCAGATCATCTATGAAAGCCATCAACTGGTGGAAAGTGTATTAGCTGCGGAGCGAGAAGCTACTCGGCGCGTCACAGAAGCTCGCAAATACACTTATCGCGTTCGAGGCAATCAAACTATCCGTACTTACTCGGAGGCATTTCTGCGGGCGTATCACAGCCTAATAGAAGATATGGTGGAGAAGCGCCTACGCCGTGCGATTTACCGATTGGCGAGCTTGTGGCTTACAGCTTGGCATGTGGCGGGGCGCCCCTCTCTCTCCCCCGAAGTAGATTCCCTTCCCCAGGAGCCGATGCCTGATAGCGTTCATGTAGATCCTCGTTGTGGGGAAGCGACCTATGGCTCGCTTTGGGGACCGCCGCATCTACTGGGTAGATACTGCCTTCACAAAAACCAGATGGGAAGCTTACCTTTGTGCATCATGATGGAATGGTTCGCCAGCCCCTATTATCGCCTATTATATGCCCACCGAGACGACGCTGAAGCCGAACGCTTCGTGAAGTCTCTTCTGGGCTTTGTTTCCCTGCCGACGCCTGCCTATGTGCTGGATGCGGGCTGCGGCGAAGGGCGATATAGTCGAGCGCTGGCGAAAGCAGGGCTGGTCGTAGATGCCGTGGATGTAGCCGTCTCTTATCCTAACCTGCCTGAGGGCGTGCGATTTTTCCAACAAGACCTACGCACCTGGGAGCCCGATCGCCGTTATCACTTGATAGGGAGCTTTTTCACGAGTCTGGGCTTGGGCATGCAGCGATGGGATGAAGTCAAACAGCTCGTGCGTCGCCTGAGTAGTTGGCTCCTCCCCCAAGGTTGGCTGGTAATAGACTACCTCAACATATACAAACGCAATCCCCTCGCCGAAGAAGAGCGTATCATCGGCAATACCCGCTTCATTATCAAGAGATGGCAGGATAGCTTCATGCTCTACAAACAAATCACCGTGTATCCTGCCAATAATGGTATGGAGCCCCAGACTTATGAAGAGCGCGTCCTCAAACTTACTGAAGGCGACCTGTACCAGCTGGCAGAACGGGCGGGCTTAGAGGTCAAAGCGACATGGGGAGACTACGACGGGCAGCCTTTTCATCCGACCGAGAGCCCTCGCGTCATACTTCTTGCCCAGAAGCCCGTATCTTAGAGGAATGCTGCGGGTATATGCTTATGAGTTCTGCTTAGAACTGGCAAAGCTTCCGCCGGGCTTGACGAGCCTCCCGACTACGCAAGTCCTCCCCAAAGAGCGCCCTTCCCGTATGCTATATCTCCCCTCTACGGATGAAAAAATCAGAACATTTCACTTGCGGGCGGGCGAGACGCATAAAGCCGGGCATGCAGTGATTTACTTTCCTTCTGAGGAGGCGATCCAGCGTTTCTGGACGAGTTATCGGCGCACCTTTCGCAATGTGCAGGCAGGGGGTGCCGTCGTCATAGATGGAGAAGGAGATATCCTCTTTATTTGGCGGCGGGGACGCTGGGACCTTCCCAAAGGCAAAGGCGAACCCAACGAGCCCATAGAAATCACCGCTCAACGGGAGCTTAGGGAAGAAACAGGTTTAGAATGCGGCGCCCCTGAACGCCTTCTGGCACGCACTTATCACATCTACGCCGAGAATGGGCAATACATTTTGAAAGAGACCCACTGGTTTCTCTTTCGCTGTGGCGAGGTGCGTCCGCCTATCTCCGTCCAAGAAGAAGAAGGCATTCAAGGCTACAAGTGGGTATCCCCGCAGGAAGTGCCCTTTTTATATGCGCAGTCGTATGGGACTATCCGAGACATGATAGAACATGTCTTGCGCGAGATTCGTCCTGCCCCTTCGTCATAAGGTATTGGCGTTGGAGACTCCGCGCTTGATGGGGATTATCAACGTCACGCCGGACTCCTTTTCGGATGGGGGCGAAGCGTTGGAGCCAGAAGCGGCTTTGCGACGGGCAGGCCGCCTCATAGAAGAAGGCGCCGACATTTTAGATATAGGTGCGGTTTCCACGCGTCCCGGCGCTCCAGAAGTCTCCACCGAAGAAGAACTCAGCCGCCTCCTCCCTGCTTTGCAGCGCATTCGTAAAGCCTTTCCCGATGTACCTATTAGCGTAGATACTTATCGGGGCGCTGTCGCCCGCATCGCCATAGAGGAGGGCGCCGATCTCATCAATGACATTTCAGGCGGGCAGTTTGACCCTTCGTTATGGACAGTCGTCGCCCATTACAAAGTGCCCTACGTGTTGATGCATATTCAAGGCACACCCCAAACTATGCAACTCAATCCCACTTATAGCAACGTCGTGGAAGAAGTCTGGCAGTATTTCGTAGATAAGCTGAATGCACTGCGTCAAATGGGCATAGAAGATGTCATCATAGATCCTGGCTTTGGTTTTGGCAAGACAGTGGAGCATAACTATGCGCTTTTTCGTGCGCTACCGCTTTTTCGGCGGCTGGGGCGTCCGATTTTGATTGGGATTTCTCGCAAGTCCATGCTTTGGCGCCCGCTACAGGCTACTCCGCATACTGTCTTGCCCGCTATGAGCGCCCTGCACTGGGAAGCCCTCCGCAAAGGCGTATGTCTTTTGCGCGTGCATGACGTAGCACCTGCTCGCCAACTTATCACCCTCTTCAAAGTATGGAACTCTTTCGCATCGGAGGACTGATCCCTATCACATGGCAAGATGTGGTAGATGTGTTCCTTTTAGCCATGGGGTTGTATTTTGTGCTGCGGTGGTTTTATCGCAGCAACTTACTTGGCATAGCGCTTTTGCTGATTGTCTTAGTGGTCTTCATGAAAGCTGCCAGTTTAGTGGGGCTGGTGGCAGTATCTTTTGTCATGCGGAATGCACTTTTCTGGATAGGGGTATTCATGGCGGTGGTGCTCGCGCCAGAGTTGCGTCGGTGGATGTATGGGTTGCGTCCTTTTGGCGGATGGCGCCTCCTTCGTAAGGAAGTTTTCACCGAGGAAAAAGCCGAAAAAATAGCCGAAGAGCTAACAGAAGCACTTCAGCTGCTGGCAAAAAATGGACTGGGCGCGCTAATAGTGATAGAAGGGCAGGATGACCTCAGTGCCTTTGTGCAGACGGGAGATGCCTTGCAAATGCCTGTGGATGCACGCATGTTTCTGACAATCTTTGAGAAAAAAAGCCCCCTGCATGATGGGGCGGTGATTGTTCGGGGGGACAAGATCATTGCTGCGCGGTGTACCCTTCCGCTAAGCGACCGCATGGACCTGCCGCAGATATATGGGCAGCGTCACAGAGCCGCCCTCGGTATTTCCGAGCAGTCCGATGCCCTTACCCTCGTCGTCTCTGAGGAGACCGGGAGTCTTTCCATTGCTTACCGCGGCGAACTCAATCGTTTGCCTGTGGTGGAGATTCGCCGAAGGATAGTACGGTTTTATCTTAGCTAAATGCCAGTTGCTGTCGTCACAGGCTGTACGCGAGGGATTGGATATGCGATCGCTACCCGTCTCAGTGAGAGATATACCATCGTTGGCTGCGGAAGCACCCCTGCTCTCGTAGAAGAAACCCGTCGCAAGCATCCTACATGGGACCTCCACCTTCGCGACCTGAGCCAGAAAAGCGAAGCCCAAGCTTTCGCCGCTCATATCCGAACTACATACCCCCAAATAGATGTGCTCATCAACAACGCCGGGCGCTTCATGGCTGGACAGATAGCCGACGAGCCCGATGAACTCTATGAACAAATGCTCGCTATCAATTTACACAGCGCATACTTCGTAACAAAAGGGCTGCTCCCAGTTTTCATGGCACAGCGACGGGGACTGATCATCAATATCGCTTCTGTCGCCAGTCTTATGGCTTACCCCAATGGCAGTGCTTATAGCATCGCCAAAGCCGGCTTGCTTTCCTTTTCCCGCAACCTTCGTGAGCAGCTCAAGCCTTATCATGTCGGCGTAACGGCACTTTTGCTCGGAGCCACGCGCACCCGTTCATGGGAAGGCACGCCCCATCCTCCTGAACGGTTCATTCCACCAGAAGCCGTCGCTGAGCTTATCTGGTCTATCATACACCTCCCACCTCAAGCCGTCGTTGAAGAAATCCTCATGCGTCCCATGCTGGGGGATATTTAAGCTAAGAGCTTGCCAGAGCATGCGAGATATTCAAAAAAATCCTTATATTTGTTTTCATGAGGTGGGGGGTAGCCGTACTGTTTATGATGGGATATGCACAGGGGGTTGGTCATGGCGCTTCCATAAGGATGCCAACCCAATCCATCGACCTCAAGCCCATCAATATGTCCACTGAGGAGCTTCGGGTTGAAGGAAGTGACCGCAACCTTGCTAAGGGGCAGGAACTGGCAATGGCCGGGGAATACGAAAAAGCGCTTTCTTTCCTCGAAAGGAGCCGTCAATCCAATCCCAATAATGCCGTCGTCTGGTACTGGATCGCCTACTGCCAAGAAAAAACAGGCAAACTGGATGCGGCTATTCAGTCCTATGAAACCGCTCTTCAGAAAAATCCCAAACTCAGTATCGCTTGGTGGGGGAAAGGCAACGCTCTTTTGACCCAGAAAAGCTATGCTGCGGCTTCACATGCCTTTCAGCGATATATCGCTCTAAACCCCAAAGAAGCCAGCGGGTACTATTACGCAGGAGCAGCCGAGTGGATGAAAGGCGCGATAGACAGTGCAATTGCATTTTGGGAGCGCGCAATCCAGTTGGGCTTCGCGGATTCCGCGCGATTGTGGGCATGGATAGGAGAGGCTTATATGGCAAAACTGGAATATGACTCTGCGGAGAAAGCCTATCAGCGAGCTGCTCAAGCCCCAACCCCCCCTCCTGAAGCATGGTATGGATTAGGCAAACTGCACTTGGCTAAAGGCAACTTAGAACAAGCGCTGACGCACCTAACTCGGGCGGAAAGTCTCCTTCCAGAGGATCCGGGACCGCCTTATTATCGGGGGATGACCCATTTGGCTCAAAAAGATACGGCGGCTGCGCGAGCGGCTTTTCAGGAGGCACTGCGGCGCTCGCCGGACCATGCGCGGTCGCTGTATGAGATGGGACGCCTCGCCCTCGCCACCGAAGGCATCGACGAAGCCCAAAAATACTACGAGAAACTCAAAACCGTCAATACGCGCCTTGCTCAGCAGCTCCTTCGTGAGATCATAGATAAAAAGTAGGGCAGCTTATTCATGATTTAGCCCTATTTCTTCTAAGGAAAAGGGATGCCATCGCCATATCTGTCCATATTTCGCTCGTATCGGTAAGGGCTTCGTAATCTTTGGACAGACGCCTGAACTTCCT
>CAZZMF010000019.1:0-10117 GCA_964655255.1 uncultured Sphingobacteriaceae bacterium | reverse complement strand
TATGAGGGCAAGATATTTCTCTACTTCAGTAGCGTTGGTGGGGCCCTCCTCCCCGCCTAAGCGAGTATTTTCGTTGAGGGTTTTTTCTTGTAAAGCAAGGACAGTCAGGCGCTGGCGCACCCGAGCTAATAGCCCATCTACGGAGTCTATTTGCTTCTTGAGCGCTTCTAAGTCAGGGGGCAGCCCTACAAGCCGTCCCGTAAGCGGCTCTACACCAGTCTGCACGATGTAGCCCCGAGCGGAAGCAGGCACACTGACCCGCACACTTTGAGGATCAGTTTGCGGTGGCAAACCTTCCCAAATGAAGGTCGTTATCCCTTTGCGCGCCGCCAACATGCCCACATACTGATAGCGTCCGCCTTGTCCATATACCGTGACTTGCGTCAAGCTCAGAACAAGGGGCAGTAGAGTATCCATTCCGACAAAGGTAATCCATGCCCTCATCCCTGCGGCATATTCTTTACTTTCGTAGCATGTCGCTTCGCTTGATAGAGTGGGCAAAGTCGCAGTTAGAAGAGATTGCCGCAGCAGGCTTGTATAAGCATGAGCGTCTTATTGACTCGCCGCAGGGTGTGGAGATTACCTTGGCGGACGGGCGAAAAGTCCTCAACTTCTGCGCCAATAACTACCTTGGGTTAGCTGCTCATCCCCGTGTCATAGAAGCGGCTCATCGCGCCCTGGATAGATGGGGATATGGCATGGCATCCGTGAGGTTTATCTGCGGCACTCAATCTATTCATAAGGAGCTGGAAAAAGCCATCGCAGACTTTCTCCACTGTGAGGATAGCATTCTTTATGCGGCGTGCTTTGATGCCAATGGAGGCGTTTTTGAGCCGTTTTTTGGTCCAGAGGATGCCATCATCTCTGATGAACTCAACCATGCCAGCCTAATAGACGGGATCCGTTTGACAAAAGCTAAGCGGTTCGTTTATAAGCACGTAGATCTGACAGACTTGGAGGCAAAGCTTCGGGAAGCTCAATCGGCGCGATTTCGGATAGTAGTCACGGACGGGGTATTTTCCATGGATGGGGATTATGCGCCGCTGGATCGGTTGGTAGAACTGACGCAACGGTATGATGCGATTTTGTTAGTGGATGATTCGCATGCGACGGGGTTTGTAGGGGCGACGGGGCGCGGCACGCCGGAGAAGTTTGGCGTGCTCGGCGCGCCTAATCTACTCCTCACAGGTACTTTGGGTAAAGCCCTCGGAGGCGCCATGGGCGGTTATGTAGCGGGACCGGCGCCCCTTATAGCGCTTCTGCGTCAGCGCTCGCGACCCTACCTTTTCTCTAACTCCCTCAGTCCGATGATTGTTGCGACCGCCAAAGAGATATTCTCTTGGCTCTCCGAGACCACCGAACTGCGCGACCGGCTGGAAGCTAATACGCGCCGCTTCCGAGAAGGCATGACCCGAGCAGGCTTTGACATCAAGCCAGGCGATCATCCGATCGTGCCTATTATGCTGTACGATGCTGTATTAGCCCATCGCATGGCTGATGCGCTTTTAGAGGAAGGGATTTATGTGATAGGCTTTTCATACCCCGTCGTACCCAAAGGACAAGCCCGTATTCGCGTTCAACTCAGTGCCGCCCACACCCCTGAACACATAGACAGAGCGATAGAGGCATTCACCAAAGTAGGACAAAAACTGGGCGTGTTGCGTCCCACCGTGACAGGCTGAGCAATCAGTGAAAAATCAGCATTACCTTTGCGCTCATGGCTCGCAAACCTGATAAACGCGTCTATGTAAGACGCAATCGTGCGCGCCGCAAGCTACAAAAGCGCCGCGTCTGGGCACCTATTACCAAGCGCAAAGCCAACGCCCTCCAAGAAGCTAATCTGCGTCTTTTAGCGGAGCTTGAGCGGCAGTTAGGATGAGGGGGCCCCTTCGCCTCGGTATCGTGGGGCTGGGCTACATGGGCAGCCTCCACCTGCAAAAAGCCCTTGCCCATCCAAAAGTCCAAGTCGTAGCCCTCTACGACAGCGACCCAGCTAAAAGGGAGCGCCTGCGACAGGAGGGTTTCCCAGTAGTGGAGTCTTTTGAAGAGCTATTGGAGAAATCACAAGCCCTGATCATTGCTTCGCCCACGCCTACCCACTTTGAGTATGCTGAGAAAGCGCTGCGGGCACAGCGTCATCTCCTTATTGAAAAGCCAGTTACCCTCTCGCTCACAGAACTGGAGAAGCTTATTTTCCTGCGCGAGGAAGCTGGCGTCGTCGCCGTCGCAGGACATGTAGAACGCTTCAATCCTGCCTTTCAAGCGCTTCTACCGTACAGGTCGCACTTTCAACTCTTTGGCTTCGAGCGGATAGCCCCTTGGACGCCGAGGGGTACCGATGCCTCAGTGGCGATGGATCTGCTGATTCATGACCTGGATCTCTTCTGGGCGCTGACAGAGGGAAACGCAACTGAACTGCGTGCCAGTGCTTATCGGCTACGCACACTCAACGCCGATACTATTCAGGCTTGGATAGACCTGACGGATGGGCGCGCTGCACACTTCACAGTGAGTCGGATTGCGCCCTATAAACGGCGGCGATTGATAGCCCACGGTCCTGAGATGTGGGCAGAAGCAGACCTTCTCTCCCGCACCCTTGCTCTGTGGAAGCTCTCCAACTCCGGCGATCCTACCCCCCTGCCAGTAGAAGTGCCCACAGCAGACGCCCTCTCCCTCCAACTGGAACATTTTTTGCATACCATCCAGACTGAAACGACTTCACCTCTCTCGCTGGAGCATGTGCATTCGGTCATGGCATGGGCGCAGCAAGTGGAAAATCTATCTAAGCGCCAGTTGGTTTTTACTTCTGAGTTGTAAGTCCCAGCATGCTTTACCGCCTGCTTACCTGCGCATAGCTCCTGCCCGGGTTGTCATAGAAAATGACACTGTACTGATCACACCTGCTCTGGATGCGTGGGTCTATCCTGAAGGGCGCTATTTGACCCTTGCGGAAACCGGGCAACGGGTACCTATTGTTCCCTTTGACAAAAGCCCGATTCTCCTCGCAGGCGGAGTCCGCGTCAATGGCATCAGTGCTGCACGCCGTCCGTATCCATTTTGGGAGTTTGACACGCTGCCTTTCCCCCTAAAAGCCGAAGAAGAACATATCTACGCCCCGGTGTATCGGTACTTTGCCGATACGCTGCTACAGTACTTCGTAAAAGAAGACTTTGAGAGTCCACAACTAACCTTACGCAGCACTAACTTAGGCGATAATGGCGCTGTGCAAATCCGACGCACTTTTTCGGAGCAGCGGCGCGGCTTCTGGTCGGGTGAAGTGAGCTTACCTCCCGGCGCAGACTTCCGAGTAGAAAGCACCGAAGCTTTTGAGTTTCCCCAAGGCGAAGTCTGGGCAGAAATCTCCCTCAAAGGCGATCGTAACCTCGGCGTAGGCATTACCCGGGAAGACAAGCGCACCGGACGCCTTATCAGCCGGGATATTCACCTTCTTTTGCGTCCGCCTGATACTGGCTGGGGTACCTTTTATGTAGACTTAACGCCTCGCCTTGCAGAAGGCGCAGGCTTATACCGTTATCGGCTCTACCTTACCAGTGCAGGGGATACAGCGGGCGCTACCTACACCCTCTACTTAGATGATGTGCGCGTCCTGACCCTCAAAAAGCAATGAGGCGAGAGCTTATCGGACTATTTTTTGCGGCGCTTGATTTCGTCCTGGCATACGGAGGATGGGTAGGGTTTTATCTCATTCGGCGGTTTTACCTATACAACTACAACGCTCAGAGCGGCACCCTGTGGGAATATCTCTGGGCTCCGCTGATAGTAGGCACATACTGGGTAGTGATCTATGCCCTCGGGGGCAGTTATCGGGACCCGATCCGTCAGTCCATCTTGCGAGAACTCATCAATCGGGCATGGCTTACAGTACTGGGAAGCTTAGCGCTATTTTTTCTGGCATTTCTGGACGACCCCATTCCCAACTACCAGACCTACCGGCTCACGCTGCTTTTTTATGTAGGGCTACAAGGAGCTTTGAGCTGGATAGGGTTAGCGTTGCTTCGCTTTGTGATGATGCGAATGCTGCGCAAAAGGCTTTTTCGCTTCCCCACTATCATCGTCGGCAGCGGTCCAAAAGCCCTCTCCGTCTGGGAAGAGCTCAAAAAGCACGGCGAAGAGATGGGATATGATGTGATTGGCTATGTCCCGACCGATGAAGCGACGGACTCACCCCTCCGAGGCAAACTGCGCTACTTAGGTTCGCTCGCAGAGTTGGAACAGGTAGCTACTCGGCGCGGCGCCCATCATGTCGTGATCGCTTCAGAAAGCCCGGACGAGCAAATTCTCCAAACTGTGCTGGCTCACCTCAACGGACTGCCTGTGGAAGTACATTTAGTCCCTGCCTTGCGAGATGTATTGAGCGGGGGCGTGCGCGTCGCCAGCCCCGTGGATATTCCCTGGGTCACGATAACCCCTCCTCCCCCCTCGCCATGGTATGAGCTCATCAAACGGCTGATGGACATTATCCTATCCGCTGTGGCGCTTATCCTGCTGGCGCCAGTAATGGCAATCATAGCCGTACTCGTGCGACTCTCCTCGCCAGGACCGATTATCTTTCGTCAGGAACGCATCGGTAAAAATGGACGCCCTTTCACTATCTATAAGTTTCGCACGATGTATGTGGATGCCGAAAAGGACGGTCCCGCTCTGAGCCGCGACGGAGATCCCCGTATCACCCCTATCGGGCGATGGCTGCGCAAGACCCGCTTAGATGAACTGCCGCAGTTTTGGAATGTGCTCAAAGGCGACATGAGTCTTGTCGGACCCCGTCCGGAGCGGCAGTATTATATAGACCAGATTGTTCCCCGCGCCCCCGAATACAAGCAACTCCTCAAAGTGCGCCCCGGTATCACCAGCCTCGGCATGGTTAAATATGGCTACGCTTCATCGGTGGAAGAGATGATAGAACGCATGCGATATGATCTGATTTATCTGGCAAACCGTTCCCTGCTGCTAGACCTCAAGATCCTACTCTACACCGTGCTAAGGGTGATACAAGCGCGTGGAAAGTAGTACCTTCGCGCTATGAAGAAAGAAGGGCATCCGGAGTACCGCTTCGTAGTTTTCAAGGATATGTCGGCGGACTTTGCGTTTTTGACGCGCTCCACCGTCCGCACGAAGGAAACCATTATCTGGGAAGACGGCAAAGAGTACCCCCTTGTGAAGTTGGAGATTTCCAGTGCATCGCATCCCTTCTTTACCGGCAAGCAGAAGTTTGTGGACACAGCTCGGCGGGTAGATAAGTTCATGGCACGCTACGGCAAAAAGAAGGCATAAGGTCCCTTTGGAAGCGCTTGGGTGGGGAGAAGCTTGCGAGTAGCCTCGCCAGCAAGGCAGGTAAACGGCGACAGGTCCTTTACTTTCAGGCAGGATGCGGTATGACTTGATCATTTTGGGAGGGGGGGCGGCGGGCTTTGCAGGGGCAATGCGCGCGATGGACTTCGGCAAGCGGGTGCTCTTAATAGAGAAAAAGCTCATCGGCGGGGCAGCGCTCTCTGGTGGGGCACTCTCCTCTAAGACCTGGTGGGAGCTCGCAAAGGATTTTGACAAGCTCTTCCTCACTGACCGGGGATATCGGGTCACGGGCATGGAGTTTTCCTTTGCGGACTTTCGTCAGATCGTCAATCAAGCCGTAGAAGAGCGCCGCCAACAAATGCTGCGCCAGATTGCACATTATCAAGCGCTGGGGCAGTTAGAGGTAGTCTATGGAACGGCGCAGTTTGTCAGCCCCCACCGTGTGCAGGTACGCCCCCACCAAGGCGAATCATTCTTCGCCGAAGCGGAATACTTTCTCCTCGCCACAGGCAGTCGTCCAAGGCTCTTAGAAGGACTGCCCATAGATGGGCATCGGATCTTCACCAGCGACCACATAGACAATCTGGAAGCCTTTCCCCCCGATTTGCTCATTATCGGGTCAGGGGTTATTGGGTGTGAGTTTGCGACGATCTTCTCCACTTTTCCAAGGGTGCGCGTCACGATGATAGAAAAAGCCGAGCGCATCCTCCCATACGAGGACCCCGATATTTCCAGCACCGTGATGCGCAATCTTTCTGAATGCAATGTACGCTTTTTCACCCATGCCCATCTAAAGCACTTAGAAGTCCAGCCAGAGCGTATCACCTACGAAGTAGAAACGCAAGAAGGGAAGCGGTTCAGAGAACAGGCCTCTCATGTGCTGGTGGCTATCGGACGCGTGCCCAACTCCGAAGGATTAGGTCTAGAAACGATAGGCGTAAAAGTATCGCCCACTGGACACGTCATCTCCAACCAGACCCAAACTTCTATATCGCATATATTTGTAGCAGGGGACTTAGACACTAACGGCGCAGGCTTCGTAAATGTCGCTGAGCAAGAAGCCCGCTACGCTGTGGAACGGATGTTTGGACGGGTCAAGCGCCCCTTGGAGTATGACCACCTCTCATGGATCATGTTTTTGCGCCCGGAAGTCGCCGGCGTCGGACTGAATGAACAGCAAGCGCGCTCCCAAGGCTATGCCTACCGCACCGTCCGCTATAACTACGACCTCACCGCCCGCGGGTTGGCTATGCGTACTAAGCGCAGCTTTTTCAAGCTCATCACCACTGATGAACCAGACCCGTACATTCTGGGCTGCAGAGCGGTCGGTCCGCAAGCTTCGTCCATCATAGGACTGGTGGCGATGATGATACGCTTTTCGCGGCGGGTGAGTGATTTATGTACGATTTTGCAGCCGCATCCCGCCCTAACCGAAGGTATCCAAGAATGCGCCCGCGCTCTTTTGGGTGAAGCCATCTTCAAGCCCGAGCTCCATATAGAATGAGTCAAAGCTGGGCGGGCATCCTTCTCAGAGGACGATATGTGTGGCTGGCATTAGTGGCTGTCGTCTCTGCCTTCATGGCATGGCATGCCCGCAAAGTGGAGATCACCCAAGACTTCATCAAAGTCGTCCCAGAAGATGACCCCGATTATCAAGCTTATCGGGCATTTCAGCGAGAGTTTGGCGAAGATGCGAGCGCCCTCGTTATCGGAGTCAGAGTGCCTAAGGATGCTTCTGGGGCGTTATGGCAGGGAATAAAAGCCCTCTCTGACACTTTATCCAAGCTGCCGGGCGTCAAGCGGGTATTTGGGGTGCCTACCGCTGTGCGTCTGCGCTGGAATGGTGAAAAGTTTTTCACCGAACCGCTACCGCTACCCTCAGACTCAGCCAGTTGGGCTACCCTCCGCCTCCACAATCCCCTCTATCAACGCCTCCTCTGGGATAGTAGCGGACAGAGCACCTTGCTTTTTGTCCATCTGGACTCCTTGACCCTCCACACCAAGGCTAAACATACCCTCATCAAACAGGTAGAAGCCATCACCCGCACCTACGCCGCAAAGCTCAATACAGAAGCGCATTTCGGCGGTGTGCCTTATCTAAGACACTATGTAGCCCAGCTCCTACCAAAAGAGCTATGGCTTTTTGTCTCGGCTTCGCTGGTGCTGACGGTGCTGGCGCTGCTGGTGTATTTCCGTTCGTGGTATGCAGCGGTTTTTCCAGTGATTTTACTGGGGCTGGCTTCCCTCTGGACCGTGGGGATTATTGGGCTCTATGGCTTCAAACTCACCCTGCTCACTGCGCTTCTGCCGCCTGTGATTATTATCCTCGGCATTCCGCCGGGGATTTACATGCTCTCTGACTACCATCGCCTCTATGTCGCCAAAGGCAATAAAGTCCGAGCGATTGAGGAAATGCTGCGCCAACTGGGGCTGGTGACTTTCATGATCCATGCCAATACCGCTTTCGGCTTCCTCACGCTCTATCTGACCAATGTCGTACCCCTGCAGGAGTTTGGTTTGGTGGCTTTTTGGGGCACGATGGCGACATATGTGCTGACGATACTGCTTCTGCCGTCTTTTTTCATGCTGCTACCCGAACCGAAGGAGCGACACCTGCGCCACCTGACCAATCGCTGGGTCATTCGGCTCGTACACTGGTCTGGAGCCGTCGTAGAGCGCAAAAGAGCATGGGTATATGGCATCACTATAAGCCTTTTTCTCATAGGAGGCTATGGGATAGCGCGCCTGCAAGCGGTTTCCTATATGGCAGATGACCTGCCCTCCGAAGCACAAGTGATGCGAGACCTGGCATTTTTTGAAGCGCATTACGGGGGAATGATGCCATTTGAGGTGGTGATTGAGGCGAAGCAGCCGCAGGGGCTTAGGCGTCTGCGTACCCTCCGCGCTCTCTCTGCCTTGCAGGACAGTATGGCGAAATATCCCGAGCTCTCACGCAGTGTGAGTATAGCTGACCTCTTGAAAGCCGCCCGACAAGCTTTCTGGGGTGGCGCACCTAATGCCTATGCCCTACCCCAGCCTGAAGAACTTCCCGCCCTTCTGCGGGCTCTGCGTTCGCAAGAAGCTGGGACGCTCTCGCTTTTAGGGGGACTGGTGGATACGGCTTACCAACGCACACGCATCACAGCCTTCGTAAAAGACATCGGCTCGCGCGACATGCCCCACCTTCTGGCTGCAGTGCAAGCCGATGTACAGGCGACCTTTGGCGAGGAAGCTTCGCACGTGCGTATCACTGGCACAACGCTCATTTTCCTCAAGGCGATTGACTACCTCATAGACAACCTCGTCTGGAGCTTAGTGGCGACCTTTCTACTGGTGGCTGTGCAAATGTTTTTCCTGTATGGGTCTTTCCGCATCATGCTCATTAGCATGGCGGTCAATCTCCTGCCGCTCTTTCTCGTAGCAGGACTGATGGGCTATATTGGCATGCCTATCAAGCCTTCCACGGCTTTGATATACGAGATGGCATTTGGTATCGTGGTAGATAGTGCGATACACTTTTTGAGCTCGTATCAGTGGTACTATCGGCGGCACCCGATACCTGCACGGGCAGCCGTAGTGAGTGTGCATCATACGGGCGCTTTGATTGCCTACACGTCGTTTGTGCTGCTGATGGGGTTTGGGATATTTGCGTTTTCGTCCTTCGGGGGGACACGGGCGTTGGGGATACTGACGGCTATCTCGCTTGGAATAGGGCTTTTCTCTAATATCTTTCTCTTGCCGTCGCTGCTGATAACCTTCCGTCAATCTGACAAAGGCACTATCCGACGAGTGGTGCAGAAGGTGCGCCGCTCCCCTCCGCCATCGGCTGATAAGGTAGCGGATATTCCCGCATAAACTCCCGTATCTCTGCCCGAATCTGGCTAAGCTTCGCTTCGTCGGAAAGGTGCTGGAGAGCTGTATCTATCCATGCAGCGACCTGCTGAAACTCCGATTCCGTGAAGCCCCGTGTGGTAAGCGCTGGCGACCCCAACCGAATCCCACTCGCCACCAGCGGCGGCTGCGGATCATACGGAATGAGGTTTTTATTGACAGTGATGCCAGCTTTCTCTAAACCTATCTCGGCGGCTTTGCCGGTGATGTTTTTATTGCGCAAATCCACTAAAACGATATGATTATCAGTGCCCCCGGTGAGTACATTATACCCGCGCTCCATCAGTGCCTGAGCAAGTGCTTGCGCATTACGAATCACCTGCTGCGCATACCGACGAAACTCTGGTTGGAGCGCTTCCCCAAAAGCCACTGCCTTCGCTGCGATGCTATGCATGTGGGGTCCACCTTGAATGCCTGGGAAAAGTGCCATATCTAAGATAGCACTCATCTTTTTGAGCGCGCCTTTGGGGGTCTTTTCACCAAAAGGGTTATCAAAGTCTTTTCCCATCATGATGACGCCTCCCCGAGGACCCCGCAGCGTCTTGTGGGTAGTACTGGTAACGACATGGCAATATGGGAGGGGATCGTTGAGGAGCTTAGCGGCTATGAGTCCTGCGGGATGAGCAATATCGGCGACGAGAAAAGCCCCTACTTCATCGGCGATTTCGCGCAGGGTTTTCCAGTCCCAGTCACGGGGATAGCTACTGGCTCCCGCCATGAGGACTTTGGGACGGAAGGCACGGGCTTTTTCACGAATCTGATCGTAGTCCAAAAGGTAAGTATCTGCCCGCACCCCATAATGTTCAACGGTATAAAGCTTGCCAGAGGAGTTGAGGGGGCTGCCGTGAGTCAAGTGCCCACCATGTGCCAGTTCAAAGCTAAGAAGCTTTTCTCCTGGTTTGAGCAGGGCAAGGAG
>CAZZMF010000018.1:0-10172 GCA_964655255.1 uncultured Sphingobacteriaceae bacterium | reverse complement strand
CGTTCAGGGGCCCCTTTAAGATATAGTTGATAGGAACTTTCCCCTTGCCGGAAGCTTGCTGCATATTGCAGTTCGGACTCAAAGGGAATCTTATGCACTTCGGGCTGTGCTGTCCGCAACATGCGTGGGGAGAGGCCTGCCTCGCAAGCAGCCCATAAGAGAGCTGTTTCGGTAGGGTCGCCCGTAGCACTGTCTCTATTGTTTTCATCTGGTAGGTCTGCTTCATTTGCCAGCACGGCGATAGAAAGCGCGAGGCGACGCAGTTCATTCATTTCTGTGCGTGCATTGGTGGGATTCCAGACTCCATCAGCCGTCCAAAAAGCTTGAACGGTCATGCGATTTTCTGTGAGGGTGCCTGTTTTGTCAGAGCCTATCACTGTGGCGCTTCCTATGGTTTCTATGGCGGCGAGGCGACGCACCAGCGCTTTGCGCTGGGTCATTGCCCATACCCGCCGCGCCAGCGTGACGGTGAGCACGATCGGTAGCCCTTCGGGTATCGCCACCACAGCAATCCCCACCCCTACTTTGAACATTTCCATCGCAGAATACCCCAGCAAAAGCCCTATTCCAAAAATCAGCGCAATGCTTCCTATGATAAAGCCCCCCAGCAGGCGCGCAAAGCGCTCCATCCTTTCCAAGAGCGGTATGCGCGCAGAGTCCGCTTCTGTGAGGCTTTGAGCGATTTTTCCGAGTTCGGTTTGAGAGCCGGTAGCTACGACAAACCCCCGTCCGCGTCCAGACACAATAATACTCCCAGCAAAAGCCATATTGCGTTGGTCAGCCAGCGGGGTATTTTCAGGAAGGGGTTCGGTGCCTTTGTATATGGGGACGGATTCGCCGGTGAGGAGCGATTCATCCACCTGAAGGACTGTGGTCTCGAATAAACGAATATCGGCTGGCACCCTCACCCCAGACTCCAGCAGGACGACATCGCCAGGGACCAGGGTGTCTGCGGGGATACGCAGTTCTCGTCCTTCTCGGATCACGGTCGCCTGAAGCGCAGTCAGCGAACGCAGAGCTTCTACCGCTTTTTCGGCGTTGTACTCTTGGATAAAGCCGATGATACCGTTGATCAGTAGAACTGCTGCGATTACCGCCGCATCCACATAGTCTTCCATCAAAAGCGCAACTACCGCTGCTCCCATGAGCAGATAGATGAAAGGACTGGCAAACTGATGAACGATAATGCGCCAGACCGAGATAGGCTTGGGTTTCTGGATGGTATTAGCGCCGAAGCGCTGCAGACGGTCTTTTGCGTCTTTTGTGGAGAGCCCTCGGGGCGTTGTTGCAAGGAGCTGCGCTACGGCATCCACATCCAGCGCGTGAAAAGCGGGCTTTGACACGGCCCAAAGCTAACCTTATTGAGGTAGATAGTTATTGC
Source organism: uncultured Sphingobacteriaceae bacterium (assembly GCA_964655255.1). Classification (GTDB taxonomy): domain Bacteria; phylum Bacteroidota; class Bacteroidia; order SpSt-205; family SpSt-205; genus SpSt-205. Next base: position 8,791 of record CAZZMF010000018.1, on the reverse strand, counting down.
GCACGCTTTCTATGAGGGCTTTTGCACTTGTGGGGCGGGGAGAAGCAGCGGGACGTTTCTGCCCACTGTGTTAGACCAAAGCATAAAGCGTTAGCTGCCTGAGTATGAGCAGCCCCGCAGTCCCTAATGCTCAGTGCTTCTATTCCCAGGCATATCAGAAAGGCGGGAGGCTGTCATCCTCCTCTGGAGGAAGGGGTAAGTCGTTGGCTCGGGAAGGGAAGGTATAGCCGCCATTATCTGTGCCCATCAGAGTCGGCTCAACTGAGAGGAAGCGCATGTAATCGCTTATAAAACGGAGCCGTATTTTGCCGATCGGGCCATTTCGCTGTTTGCTGAGCAAAACTTCGGTGATGCCTTGGGTAGGCTGTCCGTCTTCGTCCTGCATGATACCGTAGTATTCAGGGCGGTACAAGAAGAGCACGACATCGGCATCTTGTTCCAGGCTACCGCTTTCGCGCAAGTCAGAAAGTTGGGGGCGTCGATCGCCGCCTCGCGTCTCCACTGCCCGACTGAGTTGTGAGAGCGCAATAATCGGCACTTCTAACTCCCGTGCCAGCGCTTTCAAAGAGCGGGATATGGAGGCTATCTCCTGCTCGCGGTTAGCACTGCGTTGGGTAGTCCCCATAAGCTGGAGGTAATCTATCATAACGAGTTGAATATCTTTTTCGGCTTTGAGGCGCCGGCACTTGGCTCGCAAGTCATATATGGTGATGGAAGGGGTGTCATCTATGAAAATCGGCGCCTGTGCCAGTCGCTCCAACTTTTGTGGTAAGGTAAGCCAAATCTCAGGAGGTATTTTCCCTGTACGAAGCACTTCGGAACTGATCTCCACCTCCATGCTAATGAAGCGGTACATCAGCTGTAGGGCTGACATCTCCAAGGAAAAAATGGCGACGGGATAGCCGCTCATGGCGCTATTGCGGGCGAGATTGAGGGCAAAGGCGGTTTTTCCCATGCTGGGACGGGCGGCTAAGATAATCAGGTCGGATTTCTGCCAGCCAGCGGTCATGCGATCCAGTTCTGGAAAGCCTGAAGGCACCCCTGTAAGGGGCTGATTTTTATGGCGCAGTTTCTCTAATAGAGCCAAAGCCTCTTGTAGCACACGCTGTCCTGGCTGGACGCTCCGCCGCAAGTGGTGTTGGGAGAGTTCATACAGACGATTTTCTGCTGTGTCCAGTAGCTCAAACGCATCTACCTCCTCTTGGAAAGCTTTCTCTGTCAGTTCGCCTGCGATGGCAATAATCTGTCGCAGGAGATACTTCTCTACGATGATGCGGGCGTAGGTCTCGGCATTAGCGCTGGAAGCGACCCCAAGCGTCAGTTCAGCAAGGTAATAGGGACCTATCTCTTTGAGGTCGCCGGACCGGCGCAGAGCTTCCTGGGCACTGATAAGGTCTATTGGTAAGCCTTGGTCAAAAAGCCCCCGTATCGCTGCGTAGATCTTTTGATGCCTTGGGTCATAGAAGGCTTCTGGGGTGAGGAGATCGATGACTTTGGCAATAGCATCTTTCTCTATCAGCAGCGCACCAAGTAATGCTCTCTCTATATCTACTGCTTGCGGCACAACGCGCCCGATAGGGTCAGTAAGCGCAGTAGCCGTAGCCTTAGTCTTTTTCATGGCCACCTCTCAAAGATAACTCAGTGGACTGGATTATACCCAGTCCGCCAGGGTCCGTTCTACCTTCCGAAAGTAAGCTATTCCCCCCAGCAGCACTACTACAACCACGCTCAAGGATATACCCAGTGTGAGCGGCATAGCACCTACACCGGTGATGCTCCATCGGAAACCCTCAATCAATCCTACCATGGGATTGAGCGCATATACCCAGCGCCACCGCTCAGGTAATAAACTACTGGGATATACCACTGGCGAAGCAAACATCCATAGCTGAATGAAAAATGGTAAAACATATCGCACATCTCTGTACATAGCGTTGAGAGCGGCAAGCCATAACCCCGCACTCAGAGCAGTAAGCGCCGTCAGCAGAAGAAATACAGGCACAAGTAGAATAGTCAAAGAAGGAAGGATGCCGTAGAAAAGCATCATTCCAACCAGAAGCCCCAAAGCCACAGCAAAATCTACCGCCGCAGTGATAACGGGCGATAGCGGAAGGACTAAGCGAGGAAAATAGACCTTAGAAAGAAGGTACCGATAATCCACCAAGGAGTTTGCAGAACCAGAGAGGGCAGTGGAGAAATACGACCAAAGAAGTACGCCTGTAAGCGCGAAAAGTGGATATGGGAGATCACCCGAGGGTATTTTAGCTAAGCGACCGAAAAAAATCGTGAAAGTCAGCACCATAGTCGCAGGCTGCAGAAGCGCCCATGCCACACCGATAAGCGTTTGCTTGTACCGAATGCTGATCTCGCGCTGGACCAGAGAGAAAAGCAACTCTCTATATTGCCACAGCTCCCTAAGCCCGAGACTAAGTACAGACGATGGCTGTATGCGCACCACATTTTCCCCGACAGCCATGAGAAAGTGCGTTTATCCTTTGAGAGCTTCGGCGCCGGCGACGATCTCCAGAAGCTCTTTTGTGATAGAGGCTTGACGGGCTTTGTTATACTGCAGACGCAAGGTGCGTAGCAGTTCTTCTGCGTTATCTGTGGCGGCTTGCATGGCGACCATACGGGCGCCTTGTTCGGCGGTGAGCGACTCTTGCACAGCCGACAGCAAGAGCGTCTCTACATATTGCGGAATAAAGGTGTCAAGTAGCTCCTCCAGTGACGGCTCTAAAATCCACGGGCGTATCTCCTTCGTCTCAGGCATAGGCAAAGGAAGGAGCGTCTCCCGTGTAGGAATAGACCTACCCACGCCACCGAAACGGTTATAAATAAGGACAATTTCCCGCACATTTCCGGAGCGGAAGCGTTCATAGAGCTTCTGGGCGATAGCTTGCACCGCTTCGGGGCGAATATCTTTTGCTCCAAAAAGGTCTTGAAACTCTATCTTGTACGGTGAGCGGCGGAGGGCTTCGTAGGCTTTTTTACCGAGGATGAGGAGTTCGGCGGACTTTGGCTCGGGGAGTTGAGGGGTAAGCCATCGCACTAACCCACTATTGAAAGCACCACATAAGCCCCGACTGGAGGAGAGCACCACATAAAGCGTAGTGGAAGAGTCGGGCGCGATTTGGAGAGGATGCGGCTCCTCCAGCTGCGCCAGCAGAAGCTGAAGAAGCGCTTGGCTCTGCTGCCGATAAGGACGCAGGCGAAAGAGCTTATCTTGGGCTTTACGGAGCTTGACGGCGGCTATCATGCGCATCGCGCGGGTCGTCTGCTGGATAGAGACGATGCTTCGGATGCGCCCGCGCAGTTCACGTAACTTTCCAGAAGACATGGCTTAGACTTTGATGCCCATGCCAGCAAGCACTTCCTTCGCAGCTTTTTCTAACTCCGCTTCCATCGCCTCATCCAGCTGCCCTTGGCGAATCTTCTCCAGCAGGGGTTTATGGGCTGCTTCCAGAAACCGTATGTATTGCGCCTCAAACTCTCGCACTTTTTCAACGGGAAGTTTATCCAAATAGCCGCGTGTGCCGGCGAAGATGGAGGCGACTTGATGTTCTACCTTCACGGGTTCATACTGAGGCTGTTTGAGAAGCTCCACAAGGCGGCGTCCACGCTCTATTTGCCGCAAAGTCGCCGGGTCCAAGTCTGAGCCAAACTTAGCAAAGGCTTCCAGTTCCCTGTACTGGGCAAGCTCCAGCTTGAGGCGCCCGGCGACACGCTTCATGGGCTTGATCTGGGCAGCCCCGCCGACCCGGGAGACGGAGATACCGACGTTGATGGCGGGGCGCACACCAGCGTTGAAAAGCCCCGGCTCTAAATAAATCTGCCCATCCGTGATGGAAATCACATTCGTTGGGATGTAAGCCGCCACATCTCCCGCTTGCGTCTCTATAATAGGGAGCGCAGTCAGAGAACCGCCACCTTTGACGATGGGCTTGAAGCTCTCAGGTAGGTTATTCATCTGGCGGGCCACTTCGTCGGAGTCTATAATCTTAGCTGCCCGCTCTAAAAGGCGAGAGTGCAGATAGAAAATATCCCCCGGATACGCTTCGCGTCCAGGCGGACGGCGCAAAAGCAGGGACACTTCCCGATAAGCAGCAGCTTGCTTGGAAAGGTCGTCATATACCACCAGAGCATGCCGACCACTATCACGGAAGTATTCACCAATAGCTGCTCCAGCAAATGGCGCCAAAAACACCAGCGGCGCCGGATCCGATGCGGATGCCGCTACCACGATGGTGTACGGCATCGCCCCGTATTTCTCCAAAGTAGCGACCGTCTGCGCAATAGTAGAGGCTTTTTGCCCACAGGCTACATAAATGCAATAGACCGGCTCACCCTTTTCATAGTTTTCACGCTGATTGATGATGGTGTCTATGGCTATGGCAGTTTTACCAGTGGAACGGTCTCCGATAATCAGTTCCCGTTGCCCCCGCCCAATCGGGATCATGGCATCTATGGCTTTGATCCCTGTCTGCAAGGGCTGATGGACTGGACGACGGAAAATAACCCCCGGTGCCTTCCGTTCGTAGGGCGACTCAAAGAAAGGTCCCTCAATCGGTCCTTTTCCATCCAACGGCTCCCCGAGCGGGTTGATGACCCGTCCGAGCATTTTTTCGCTTACGAGGATGGAAGCGGTGCGGTGGAGGCGCTTCACACGGTCGCCCTCATGAACCGTACTGGAGCTCCCCATGATGACAGCGCCGACATTATCTTCTTCCAGATTGAGTACGATGCCCTTAGTGCCGCTGGCGAACTCTATCATTTCTCCAGCTTCCACTTCTGTCAAGCCGTAGATGCGGGCGATACCGTCCCCGACTTGGAGGACGATCCCGACTTCCTCTAACTCCTTCGCAGAAAGCTCCCCGGCAAGCTGCTGCTCCAAGAGAGCGGTTACTTCATCAGGACGAAGGTCAGTTATGGTCTTCATATAGGTTGGGCTTGGAGTAGTTTTTTGCGAATCTCATGCAAGCGTCCGCGCACACTAAGGTCGGCTGCGCGGCTCCCCACTTCTACAATAAAGCCCCCGATGAGCGATGGCTCTACGTCCACTTCTAAGAGCACATCGCTGGCTTGGAATGCCGCTTTGAGTCTCTGGATAAGGGTGTTTTGAGCGGATTCGGAGAGGGGGTGAGCACTGTGCACGCGCGCACGGATGCGCTTATGATGAGTGTCGTAAAGCTCTATGAAGGCTTCGCAGGTTTCGTTGAGAAGGGACTCGCGCCCTCGTCGTATAAGCAGTTCTATGAAGGTCCAAAGCAAAAGGGATAGCTTATCAGCCAAGATAGGGCGAAGCCAGCCGAGCTTTTGTTGGCTTCGGTGGATCGGACTCTCTAAGAGGCTACGCAAAAGGCGGGAACCCCGATACAAAGTAAGAAAGTGCTCTATCTCAGCATAAATCTGCTCCAGCTCTCCTCGCCGCAAGGCAAGGTCAAAGAGCGCCTTTGCGTACCGCTGGGCAATCGTGCGGGGACTCATTAGTTGAGGCGAATTTCAGCGGCGAGCTTTTCAGCGTAAGCGCGGGCTTTTTCCTCATCTTGGAAGTGCTCCTCCAATATCTGACGAGCGACTTGGATGGCGAGCTGCGCTGCGTACCTGCGCATTTCCGTCATGAGCCGCTCCCGCTGCTGCTGTATTTGCTGCTGGGCTGCTTGGAGGATGTTTTCCGCTTGCTTACGGGCTTCGGCTCGGGCATTTTCTATAATCTCGTCCCGTAGCTTCTGGGCTTGAGCAAGAATGCGCTCACGCTCTTGAGCCGCCTCTATTTGGAGCTTTTCCTGCTGGGCGCGGAGGGCTTCCACCTCCGCCTTGGCTTTTTCCGCAGCGGAAAGAGCTTCGGCGATCCGCTTCTCCCGAGCATCCAAAGCAGATAAAATAGGCTTCCAAGCGTATTTTGACAAAAGCCACACAAAGAGGAGAAATATGACTGCACTCCAGAAAAATAGCCCGAACTGGGGCAGGACGAGTTCCATACGACGGGGCAAACTTACACCAAACCGAGCATATCCAAGAAGGCACGCATTTGCTTTTCTACGAAGTCGGGCGTGAGCGCCCGCATACAGTCATGGTGCTGTCTGGGGCACTTAGGGAAGCCGAGCTTGCTACAAGGGCGGCAGGTAAGATACTTAGCCTCTATGCCGAGATAGGGCACGCGCCACGGCGTCATGCCAAAAGCGGGGATAGTATTACCCCACAGCACCACGGTCGGCGTACCGACAGCTGCCCCAAGATGTGCCGTCCCCGTATCGTGCGATATAAGTACCGTGGCTGCCTTTATAGCCGCTGCCGTCTCTAAAACCGAATATCGTCCAGCCCCCAACACGACCGGCACGGGCAAACCCTCTGCAATAAGGCGGGCTTCTATCTCTTCTGCTTTGCCTCCTAAGAGAATTGCTGGGAGCTCAAGCCGTGAGAGTAGCGTCTGAAAGTACTTCGGGAGCCAGCGCTTCGTCTGATAGGTGCCGCCTAAGCCCACGGCTATCCACGGTCCCGACGGGAGCTTATGGGCTAACTCTGCCTGTACCTTGCTTTCCACTTCCGGAGGGATGTGAATCTCCAGCGGTCCGAGGGCTTCCGAGGTAATGCCCCACGGACGCAGCGCTTCCCCATACCGCTCTACAACGTGCCGTATCGGAATCGCCCGCTTCCACCGCACCATGAGCCATTTTTTGCGGTTCTCTTTGGGAAAAGTGGTGAAGCGCTCATACCGCAATCGCCACCGCAAGGGTAGCGTCCGAAGGTTTTTTTGAAGGTCTATCACTCCTGCCCACCTTTCTTGGTACAGTCCAGCATGCTCTCCCCACGCATGAACAGCATAGAGTAGCGGATGATGGGCTAAAATAGGCATGTAAGGGCGCTTGGTGAGAAAGTGTAGCTTCGCTTCAGGAAAGCGCTTGTGGAGCGCCCGAATAAGCGGCGTCGTCAGTACGACATCCCCCATGCTACTCAGCCTGATGATAAGGAAGTTCATCTCCACCAAAAAAATAAAGTTACCGCTTCCATGCCAGTGCCGAGCGGTTTTGACCCTCAGGGGCTAAATAGGGGGCTTCGTGGGAGTTAGCTGTATTTGCCCTTCGTCAAGCTTGCAAGGAGAGAGCAAATAGCGTTCTTATGCGTATCTCTCTCGCTGCACATGCAGCGCTATAAAAGAACACGAGGGACGAAGTGCGACCAGCTTCGCCCCTCGTAGCTTTTGGAAGTCGTGTCCTTTTAGGGCAGGTAGAAGCGCTGTATATGCACGCTATCGCCTACCCACAGGCGTAAGATGTAGAGTGTACCTCGCAGTACGGCTATCGGCTCTCTGCCATCACCGACATAAACAGTGCGTCCGAGCGCATCAAATATCTCCGCTCGTTGAACGCCATTCAGAAGCAGGGTATTTCCGTCTGGTGAGACAAAAACAAGGCTGGTGGGGTCATTATTCGCTGAGCGTGTAAGAACAGCAATCGGCAGCTCACAGCGCCCCTGACAGCCAGAAGGTACATGGACAACCGTTACTCGCCCATAGTATATTCCCGCTGTGGTATATGTGTATGTGAGATTAGCGGGCAGACTTGCTACGGTCTGAGCCTGCGCCGGCAAGCTAAGATCTGGCAACCACTCCACAGAGAAAGGTCCACCCGGTAAGTTGCTCCCCGAGAGTGTCAGGGTCACAGTTTCATTTACATATGCGGGGGCAGGGGAAAGGGTGCAGGTAAGGTCATTCATCTGGACTATCTCTAAGGAACGCGTCTGGCTATAGACGGCTGGGTTACCTGCGCTGATGCGTATGGAGTAGCTTCCGCCAGCAATCTGGGGATCTGTGGTGCAGGAGAGGGGACTATTCGTTCCAGAGCAAAGGGGCGTCCAGGTAGAAGAGCCAGCTGGGGCGATCTCCACGGTATAGGTGGTATTAGGTGGGAAGCCTACTGCCCAGAAAGGCACCGTAATCCCTCCCCCTGCACATACAGGAGACGAAATATCCCCAATAATGAGCTGGGGCGCAGCGGGTGCCGTTACTGTTACATTCGTACCGCAGGTGCCGGAGCAGTTCCTGTAGTAGTAGCCAAAGATAGCCGTATAAGAGCCTGCTGTGGTGTAGGTGTAGGTTATCGTAGCGGGGAGTCCGCCCGGGAGGGTGTAACTGAAGATCTGATTATTGCTACCGTCATTTGGGTTGAAAACCACATTCAAAGTGCCGCTGCTCGGAAGGTTTGTTCCACTAATAGTGAAGGTGACGGTCTGCCCTGCTTGGACAGTAGTAGGGGAGGCAGTGCAGACGATGCCGGAGAGATTGACCACATTCACAGTAGCTGTACCGCTCTGCGTGCTCCCGGAGACCACTTGTACGGTGTAAGTGCCAGAGGGTAGAGTGGTGGGGATGCTAATGGTAATGGGGCTGCTGGTACCTGTGCCGCTGGCGACGACGGTATTACTGCTATTGAGGAGCTGCGCTTCGAAGGTCGTCCCCGTTGGGAAGCCCGCCGCTGTGAATTCTACATTCATGCTACCGCCGGCGCAGACCGTCTCGGCGACAGCAACGAGGGTGATGATAGGAGTAATAGTCACCGTCTGGGTGCAGGTCAGCGTACAGCCCGGTGCCGGATTACTGACCGTAAAGGTAACCGTGTAAGTGCCCCCCAGGTTGTAAGTGTGCGTGAAGCTCTGCGGGAAAGTAGTCGTCGGTCCAGTGCTCTGTGCAGGGCTGCCATCGCCGGGATTCATCTCTACAGTTACAGGGAAGGGCGGGGCAGGGGTCAGATTCGCCGTCAGCGTGATAGAAGTGCCTGCGTTAGCGGTGGTGTTA
>CAZZMF010000017.1:0-10492 GCA_964655255.1 uncultured Sphingobacteriaceae bacterium | reverse complement strand
ACTCAGAAGTATGCGTTCAGCTTCGGCGGCGGCGACTAAAGCTGAAGCTGCCCCACCGAAGCCATTCAGGATCGCGACCATCTGCGGCATAGCGGTCATTTTGACGGCAAGTGCCATCCATGCGCCCAGTGCCGCCCCGAGAGCTACCCCCACCGCTATCCACTCATACCGAACGATCTCTCGGTAAAAAAGCGTCGCTATCATGCCCAGTAGCATGCCTACCGCTCCCAGTAGGTTGCCTGTGCGGGCAGTGCGTGGAGAGGCAAGCATCTTGATGGCGACGATGAAGCTCACCGATGCCAGCAGGTAAGCCACCTGAATGAAAGTCTCCATATCAACCGCGCCGTTTGAACATCCTGAGCATGCGATCAGTGACCAAAAAGCCCCCGACTACATTTATCGTAGCCAAGATAAGCGCCAAAATGCCCATAATCGTCAATAGCGGCGAACCTGCTTCTCCGGCGACAACGATGGCACCAACGATAGTGACGCCAGAAATTGCATTAGAGCCGGACATGAGCGGGGTGTGCAGGGTAGGTGGCACCTTGCTAATCAGCTCGAAGCCTAAAAACGCCGAAAGCGTGAAAACAAATACGGCGAAAAGTATATCCGTCATAACTTATGCAGGTTGGGCGAGGGGTTCTCCATTCCAGAGGAGGCAGGTGGATTTGAGAAGCTCATCTTCGGTGTGGAGGGAGAGAGTTCCATCTTTTTTTCGGAAAAGGCTGAGGAACTCCATGAAGTTGCGACTGAGCATTTGAGAGGCGTGTATGGGAAGTGTTGCGGGGAGGTTGAGGGGGGCGATAAGGGTAATCCCGTCCAGTATTTGGGTTTCGCCGGGGCGGGTCTCTTCGCAGTTGCCGCCGGTTTCGGCTGCCAGGTCGACGATTACGCTACCGGGTTTCATGGCACGGCGCATGTCTGCGGAGATGAGCTTTGGTGCGGGTCGCCCTGGCACCGCCGCCGTGGTGATAATGATATCTGCTCGTGCAACATAAGTTGCCAGCGCTTCACGCTGTTTTGCTTGCTCCTCGGGCGTGAGTTCTCGGGCATAACCGCCGGTGCCTTCACCGGAGGCATCTAAGGTGAGGGGGAGAAACTTTGCGCCGAGGCTTTCTACCTGCTCCTTTGCCGCTGGGCGAATGTCATATCCCTCTACCTGTGCGCCGAGGCGACGAGCGGTAGCGATTGCCTGCAAACCTGCTACCCCAGCCCCTATCACCAATACGCGCGCAGGGGTGAGCGTTCCTGCCGCAGTGGTCAGCATCGGAAATACCCGTGCAAAGTGCGCCGCTGCCAGCAAAACCGCCTTATATCCAGCGAGGGCTGCCATGGAAGAAAGCACATCCATGCTCTGCGCGCGCGTAATGCGCGGAAGCTTCTCCAGAGCAAAGACCGACCACTTTTTCTCGGCTAAGGCTTGGAGTTCAGCCTCATGGCGCCATGCTTGGAGGATCCCGACCAGTACCTTCCCCGGAGGGTAAGTGTGGATTTCATCTTTTGTGGGCATGCGCAGCCGCAGGAGGATATCAGCCGCTTCGGCTACTGCGGCAGCGTCGGGAAGGATTTGCGCACCGACTTCGGCATAAGCTGCATCCGTATGGTAAGCCCCGCTCCCAGCCCCTTTTTGTAGAAACACGGCAAAGCCCATATCGGACAGGCGCCTGACTGTATCGGGGATAATAGCAACCCGTCGCTCCAGCGACGAACGCTCATCCACCAAGCCTATTTTCATTGCCACGCAAATCTACATAAATCCCCTCCGCTCAACGCTGAAAGCGCTTCACCAACTGCGCTTTTTGCTTGATTTCGTCAGGGTCCAAGGTCATCGGTTTGCACCGACGAGCCAAATACAGAGGAAGCTGATCATCATAATGCACACTATGTGGGTCGCCCGACACGCCCAGCGGTAAGACAGACTCTACATAAGGATAGGGTTTGCCGCGCTCAAACCGCACAAACTGAATGTAAGTGTCCCCTGCCAATACCCTTAAAAAGCCTTTTTGTGCATCCCATTCCGCATACGTTGGGGCGAGCTGTTCAGGTAGTCCATCCAGTGGATAGCGTTTTTGTCGCACTTCTAAGGCTTGGACTTTTTCCAGAGGAGGCGCAATATCATGGTAGAAACGCTTGAGCTCATTAGCTGCATAGTTCAAAGCTTCCCAGAGAAGCTCGGTAGGTAAGCGGAGCTTCCCTTCCTCTAACCAGTTATAGGCGGGCAGTCCGGCTTTTTTGAGCGCATAAGCGGCTGCAAGGGTAAGGAGGGTAGCCGCCCGACTATACCCTAAGCCCGTGAAATCCCAAGCTCGTATGATGCGCAAAGCCTCTTGAAGAGTAGAAGCTTGGGTATCTGGCAGTGATGCAAAAGCCGCCCACAAACTCCGAATCGGACCTGTCGCAGGATAAGTGCGGTCGTACTTTATCGCATGGAAGTCCTCCCATGAAAGCTTCGGCTTAGCTTCCAATAGCTCATACATGCGGCGCTCGCGGTTATTGTGGCGATTCCAGTGCCATGCATGCTGAGGAGGAAAGTCTTTTTCTTGAGGAGCCGATTCAGCACAAGTCGTCGCAAAAGGACTATTATTGACACTGAAAACATAGCCGCACGAGGGCATGAGCACTTGGGGCAGTTCGTCTATGGTTAAGTAGCGCTTCCATAGCACGGCAGAGGTATCCCCCGGTAGAACCTTTTGCCAGTCATAGCCCGGGTGCCGTTCAGGTAAAGTAGCGTTGAAAAGGTAGAAGATCGTATCCGACTGGTCAGCATAGACGATGTTGAAGAGAGGTATGCCTTGGTGGCGCAAAGCTGCGCGAAACGCTGAGAAGGTACGCGCCCGGCTCATCTCATACCACTGCTGAGGCGCTTTGTACATTTTTTCCACGGGGAAGCGAATCGCATAAACGCCCTTTTTGGTACGGACTACGGGACCAAAGGCACTGTATTCTATGGTCTTCCGGACTTTGAGGACTGGACCGCGCGGACGCGGGGGCTTCATCACGGGCCAGCCCTGCGCAAACCTTTGCCCATCAGCCATCAGCCGTATAGAGAGGGTGACCTTCTGCTGACGCAAGGTATCCCAGCGACCGTCTATGGCGTACAGACGAGAGTTTTTAGGATGCAGCCGCAGTTGGTAAATGTCTACGAAATCGGGCCAGTTGAAGGTAACGCCCCAGCCTGCGGTCGGTGTAGTTCCCAATCCCGGGGCTATCATCGCTGGAAAGAAGCCCCCTAATACATGCCATCCTTCTTCGCTGTGCAGAAAAGCCTCGTACCAGCGCATTACTCCTTCTATGGGTACGTGGGGATTGATTAGTAAGTAAGTCCCTCCATCCGCTGTTTTGCGGCTATTGAGGGCGATAGCGTTGGAGCCTCCTCTGACCTGAAACTCATACGATTCGGGCTGGCCAGCGAGGGTTTTTTGGAGAGCTTGTCCAGCGCCGACCATCCCAGAGAGCACTATCACATAACCTCGCACTATATCTTCTCCACTTACAGGGAAAAGGCTCTTATCTAAAACGGCTTGTGGATGCATGCGCGCAAAGGCATTCAGACCCTCGGCGTAACTCTCTAAGACAGCCCGAACCTGAGGAGAGAGGCTATCATACTGCCGACGCACATATTCCTGCGCCCCCGTGAAGTGTGCAAAGAAGTCCATCGCCGCCCCAGATTTACCGATCAACCGCCCCAGCTTGCCCTTGGAGAGCGCTATGAGGTATTGAATGCGTCCGAAATCATCCTCCGCATGCGCCCAAGCCAGCCCGTAAGCGCAATCCGCATCCCTCTGCCCGAAAATATACGGCGTCCCAAAACTATCCCGATAAATCTCTACCCACTGCGCCCACAAGAGGCTCAAGCCGAGAAGATAGCGCATGCACACAAAGGTAACTTTTGACTCGGGTAGGGCCCCACCCCTCCCTCTCAGATCACCTATGCCCCTCAGTAAAGCGCAAAAGGAAAAGCCAACGCAGAACTTCGCTATTAGCCCTTAGGCATCTTTGTTCGTAGGGCAAACTTTGTACCTTTGAGTATGCTCATTTATACCGAAATCACCCCTAATCCCCATAGCCTTAAGTTTGTTGTGCCGCCTGAGTATCCTGCTATCGTGCGCGGCACGCGTGAGCATACGGCGCCTACCCCTGAGGATGAGCCGCTTCTTAAGGCGCTCTGGGCTATACCGGGCGTAAAAGGACTTTTCTTTACCCGCGCGTTTGTCACCGTCACCAAAGCTGAGGAAGCAAGCTGGCATGAACTGATTCCCCAAATCAAGGAAGTTCTCAAAACCTACCTGCCTCAGGGTCCCTTACCTGCCCCCCTAACCGAAACTCCACCTGACCCCTCTGCGACTCAACGGCAGATTCAGGCGATTCTGGAAGAATACATTCGTCCTGGCATAGCGATGGACGGCGGGGATGTGGAGTTTGTAAGCTTTGAAGATGGGGTCGTGAAACTGCGTCTGCGCGGCAGTTGCTCTGGCTGCCCATCCAGCTTATATACCCTCAAAGCAGGGATTGAAGCGCTTCTCACTCGGCTTGTGCCTGAAGTCCAAGCGGTAGAAGCAGAGTAACCCCTTCTGAATGCCCTCCTCCCGCGATGCGAACCTGCATGGGGGGATGCTTTGGCTACCGTCCCGGTTGGGCTACCTTCTCAGAGTACGCATATACCGCTGGACGACCGATGGATAAATAATCCACGCCGAGTTTCTTCATAAGGTTGAGGTCATACAGGTTTCGCCCGTCAAAGATAGCTGGTACTCGGAGTCCTTTTAGCAGTGCGTCCCAGTCTGGCTGACGAAACTCTCCCCATTCTGTCAGGATGAGCAAGCCCTCTGCGCCCTGCACGGCATCGTAAGGACTGCTGGCATAATATACGAGCCAGTCTGGATGCGCCCGCTTGAGGGAAGGCAAAGCCACGGGATCAAATGCCCGTACCTGTGCCCCTACTTCTAAGAGCCAGCGTATCACATCCAGTGCCGGCGCTTCCCGAATGTCATCCGTGTCGGGCTTGAAAGCAACGCCCCATATTGCGAAGGTGCGTCCCCGAAGCTGCCCCTTGTAGTAGGCGCGTACTTTTTCCCAGAAAAATGCCCGCTGCTGATCATTGACAGCGATGGTGGCTTCCACGAGGTGCAGCGTCATGCCGTGCTGGCGCGCCGTTGCTAATAGGGCCCGCGTGTCTTTTGGAAAGCAAGACCCCCCATACCCCACCCCAGCAAAAAGGTATCTACGCCCAATCCGACTATCTGCCCCCATCCCCAATCGCACCTTATCTATATCGGCGCCAACCTTTTCGCATAACTGCGCCAGTTCGTTCATAAAACTGATGCGCATCGCTAAAAAAGCATTAGCAGCGTACTTGGTCATCTCAGCGCTTTCCCAGTCCATGATATAGATGGGGTTGCCCTGTCGTGTATAAGGCTCATACAACTGGCGAAGCTTTTCACCCACAGCGGGATCGGCTACCCCGATCACTACCCTATCAGGCTTCAAAAAGTCCTCCACTGCATAGCCCTCCCGCAGGAACTCAGGATTTGAAGCGACTTTTATGGCACCGGGCACCAGTTCATCAAAGAGCGCTTGTAAGCGACGAGCGGTGCCCACGGGAACGGTGCTTTTTGTGATAACAATCTTAGGCGAGAAGCCATCATGCGAAGGTATTTGAGATTTGAGGACTTCGGCGATGGAATGTGAGGCAGAGAGAACGAAGGATAAGTCCGCTTCCCCATCAGCTCCCGGCGGGGTCGGCAGCGCCAAAAATATCAGTTCTGACACCGATACCGCCTCTGCTAACGAGTCTGTGAAATGCAGGCGCTTTTCCCGGAGGTTTCGCTCGAGGAGGCGGTCCAGCCCCGGCTCATAAATCGGGGACTCTCCACGGCGAAGCTTGGCGAGTTTCTCAGGGTCTATGTCGTAGCCGATGACGGAGTTCCCAGTTTCGGCAAGTCCTGCTGCAGTGACGAGTCCGACATAGCCTACACCGATGACTGCAATACGCATATTATACCTTTGCCCCAAAGGTACGCACTTCATGAGATGGCTGACGGGAGTAGTACTCATCGCGTGGGCGCAGCAGAGTATAAGGGACTCTGCGATCCATTTTCTTCTGCCATCGGTTGTGTACCATGGGATGTTTCCGATGAGGGATCTGGCGCAGCGCTTTGGATACAGTAGTGCTATCGGGGGCGAGATCGGCTACAAAACGCGCTCGGGCCTTTACTTGGCAGTGCAAGGCGCGGGACTCATCGGCGATAAGATTGTAGAAGCTGGCTTTTTAGAAGGGTTGTATTTACCTGGCTTTCAGCAGGCTGGACTCTTAGCCTTCGTAGATGAGAATGGGAAAGTATTTACACCTAACCTTAGACAGCGCGGGTGGACGGCAAACCTGCGCGTGGGATACATCCTCTCCCGCTGGCGCCTTCCTAAGCACAATCCCAACTGTGGCTTATACATAGAAGCCGGCGGGGGATACCTTGCGCATCGCATCCTCATAGATAAAGCCCGCAGTGAGCGTCTCCCTTTACTGGAAGGGGAATATCTCAAAGGCTTAGATCGGCTCACAGGCGGCTGGGGACTGGTAGAAAGTATAGGCTATCGCTTTTTCAGTAATAATGGGCTTATCAACTTCTTCATAGCAGTTGAGATGGGACAGTATTTTACGCAGAGCCTGCGCGGCTATCTATATGATAAGGCAGTCAAAGACACAAAAAGACGACAGGACTGGTGGTGGGGTTTTCGGGCGGGGTGGAGTTTGCCTCTCTACGAAAAAGCTCCTCTTGAATGAGACGGTGGCGGCTGATATACACCGTTATTCTCCTGCTGGGGCTGGCAGTTATACCGGTGGTGTCGCTTTTCAACGAGAAAGTTCGCCGATGGTGGCGTGCTCGTAGGAGCTCCCCCCCTACCCCACCGTCTGGGCGTCAAGTTCTTTGGCTGCACTGCGCCTCTGTGGGCGAGTTTGAGCAGGGGCGTCCTGTATTAGAGTACATTCTCCAGCGCCTGTCGCATCGTCCGTTTGTTGTGATTACTTTTTTCTCCTCTTCAGGCTGGCAGCGGTATCGGCAGAGCTATCCGTTCGGCGACTGGATAGGACCGCTTCCGACCGATCTACCGTGGGTCGTGCGGCGGTGGGTAAAACGCTTATCCCCCGCCGCAGTCTTTTTTGTCAAATACGACCTGTGGCCTAACCTCATCTACGAACTACACGCTCGGAAAGTCCCCATGTACCTTCTTTCTGCCCATATTGAACCTATCAAAGGCTTCCGTTGGTGGTGGAAAAAGCAGCTTTTACCCTACATGACACATATTTTTGTCCAGACGGAAAATGATGCTCGTCGCCTTCGACAGGCGGGCATCTCCTGCGTTACCATAGCCGGAGACAGTCGCTTAGTACGCGTGCGCCAGCTCGCTGAGGAATGGCTACCTATCTCCGGCATCCGAGAATGGATCGGAAAAAGCTTTTGTGTCGTCGCTGGTAGCGTCTGGGAAGAAGATATCCGATTTTTGGCGCAGGCATACCAGCAGCTTCGGGGGCAAAACATCCGCTGGATACTCGTTCCTCATGAAATCACCCAAAAACAGATCGAAAATACCCACAAGCTTTGGCCCGTCCGCTGCGCTCAATATTCTGATCCTGAGTGGCCCACTGATAAAGACACTTTGATTTTGGATACGACGGGACTGCTGGCATACTTGTACTTCTATGCGGATGCTGTGTGGGTCGGGGGAGGCTTTGGACGCGGTATCCATAACATTTTGGAGCCCGCCGTACATAAAAAACCCATCTTTTTTGGTCCAAACTATAAGGACTTCTGCGAAGCGCATGAACTCATCGCTCTCAAGGTAGCTGAAAGCTGCAAATATCCCATGAGCTTCTCTAACGCCATCAAAAGCCTCATCAAAGACCGGCGGCGCCTTCAGATTATTGCCGAAAAGTTGGAGAACTACATTGCCTCCAAGCCGAATACTCCAGAGATTGTATGGCAGGAGGTGCGGGGGGCTGGATGGGCTCTACCAGCTGCGGATGAGACCGTGGAGGAAAGTATCTGACAGCGACTGAGCAATCTGCTGAGGGGAAAGGGCTCCACCTGGTTGATACCAGATGGCGGTGGCGTTGAGCGCAGCAAGCAGGGACATCGCCATAAAGCGGGGCTCAATCGGACGAAAGAGGTTTTTTTCCACGCCCTCACGCAAAATCTGCTCTAAGCGCATCTCATACCGCCTTTGTCGCTCCAAAAAGGCACTCCGCTGCGGCTCTGACAAAAACTGCGGCGCTTCCCGCAGAAAAATAGCCGCTTGCGCCGGCTCCGCTAATAGCGTCTCCAAATGGGCTATACAAAATCTCTCCACCTTATGGGGAACTGTCCAATCGCTCTCAGCGATTCCCGCTGTGGCGGCTTCAAACCGTTCGGCAATCTGATACGCCAGCGTCTCCAGCACGGCTTCCTTCGTCGGAAAGTAGTGATATAAAGTCGGTGGGGTCAGCCCTACCGCCATCGCCAACTGCCGAAGAGATACCCGCTCGTATCCCCGCTGCGCAAAAAGGCGCTGCGCTTCCCGTAGAATCTTATCGCGCTGATGGCTCATACTTATTTACTCCATGCGAACCGTCAGACATTGCTCTTGAAGGCGTTGATTTATGAGGGGAAGGAGATGAAGGGCGTCAGCTAAATCCTTGGAAAGCTTCTCCGTAAGCTCTTGGAAAGCCTCCGCCGACCGTACCGTCAATAGCTCCTGCATCTCGGGCAGCTCTATTCTTATGAGATTCACTTCCCGGGCATGATAGCTGTCTATGCCTTTCAGGGTACCGCGAGTGCGCCCCAGCGGAAACCGATCCCCAATCGCCGCTTGGGCTTGCTTGCGAATGTGGGTATGCACCGCTCGAGCCGCTTTCTCTCGCATAGGCGGCAACCACATGCGCAGAAATAGCCCGTCTTTTTCCAACTCCCAGAAAAGTCGCAGTTCATACTCACCCACTTTCAGTCGGTATGCCGGATGCTGCCGCAGAAAAACTTGATCCAAATGCGAGGAATGCACATGCGGCTGCGTACGAATGTCCCATTCTATATCCTGAGTGAATAGACCAGCTCGCTGGACATTCATCGCCAAACGAATATGCCATAAAGCAGCGTATTGACGGAGACGAGCATCCATAAAACGGTACGGATGTAAAATGCCATCATATTCTTTGCGGAGGTGGCGAAAGTAGTGAGAAAGCTCTTGACGCACAGGTTCAGGGAATGCATCGATATTCAGTTTTTCCGCAGCTGAGAGCAATTTTTCATAGCCTATGGGCTGCATAGGCAGTTCTAATCGCCGAGAGATGTAGTCATCAGCCCATTCAAACCATGCTTCCCTCAGCAGCAGAGCAAAGTAATACGCATCCGCATGTCGATGAATGAAAGAGGCTTGTTCGCGTATTTGTTCGTATTCGGTATTAGGACTGCCGAAAGTGCTGGCACGGAAATACACATAGACAGGCTTCTCATCGGGGGCTATGTAGCCAAGGGCAAATAGCCCATTCAGAGGGTCTTTTTCTATTGTATCGGATGCGCGGGGAATGCCAGTCAACATCTCCAGTAAGGGTGAGCCTGCACAGGCAGCGTATAAGAGGTCGCGTTGAGCTTTTTCTGGGTATGCTATTAGGGTATGCACGCAGCGAAGGTAGATAAAAGATTGAGGTTTATCCAGCGATGGCGAAAGCGACGGTAGTGCAGCGGCGAATGGATTTGTGGAGGCGTCGTGGAGAAATGGAGGGAATTTCCTTAGGCAGGGCCGGAAGTCCCCAAATGCATGCCCACCACGCACTGAGAAAGAGATTATCCGGCGCCTGCATCCACCCCATGAAAGCCCCTACACTGCGCGCTGGCGGACGATAAGGACGCGAAAGAAAATCGCGCACAGCTTGTTCTGTGGCTACGGGCAAGCCGGTCTCTATCCATGCTTCCAATCCATTCGGAATGGGTACCCAAGTCACTTGACAAGCGAGCTGCCGGTCTTCGCACAGAAAGCGCATCAGCTTGACTGTGTGCCCAGAGAGCTATCCAATCCGACAAACCTTCTGTCTGGGGCAGTCGCCATCGCACATACACAACGCCAACCCCTTGTCGCGGCAGCGCTCCCGGCGCCTTCACTAAGTCGGGAGGCACATAAGTAAATGGTTCTTCTGTCGCGCTAAGGATCATGCGAGAAGCTCTCAGAAGAGGAGCCGGTATGCGCCCGCGCAAAACAATCCGTAGCCTCCCTTCACGCCAGTATTCATAAAAAGCGCGACTAACCGCCACAGGCTGCCAATCCACCGACAAGGTATCCTCATACACCTGCCGAAAGAAGGTTCCGAGCGGATGGGGCGCCATTTCCAGCGGAATACCTTGCTGAAGCCGCTGGGGAAAGCGGTCTATACTACCCCGAAGCGCCATCAAAAAAGCATATAGCCCCTCAGGCGTCGCCACCCCTCGGATAAGCAGCCATGTCCCTATCCGATGCACCTCGTAGCGAA
>CAZZMF010000016.1:0-10920 GCA_964655255.1 uncultured Sphingobacteriaceae bacterium | reverse complement strand
CCTGCCTAAATCCGCTGGATATATTGCCGCAGCTGCCTTTGGGGGATACATGCGCGTCCGTAAAGCATACGAGCGTGCCTTAGCAGAAGGCTTTCAGTGGGGATGCTACGGCGACCTACTGCTAATCATTTGATGCTCTTGCATGCGGGTATGGGTACAACTGGCCGGAGGCAGGGGCTCACGCTTCGGTGGCAAGGTACCTAAGCAGTTTCAGCGCTTAGGGAAAAAGCCCCTCCTCCTTCACGCCATAGAGACCTTTCTAAAAGCATACCCAAACAGCCCGGTGATAGTCGTTTTACCGCTTCTGCATTTTCGGTATGGGGAGAAGCTCGTGCGCAGCGCCTTTCCAGGCGCTTCCATCTATCTCACTGTTGGCGGCGATACACGCAGCGCTTCTACCGAGGCAGCCCTTACCCTCTTACAGGCTCTGGAGCTTCTGCAATCAGCGCATGTGATTGCTTTTCATGATGCAGCCCGTCCCTTCGTCTCAGAGACCCTAATAAAACGGGTATTTGATGAGGCAGAAAAATCTGGCGCCACCGTATGCGGGCTGCCCGTAAGCGTTTCTCTCCGAAAAGTAGAAGGAACCCACTCCCGAGCCCTGCCCAGAGGGGACATCTGGGAGATTCAGACACCCCAAGCCTTTCGGGGGGATGTTTTATTGAGCGCTTGGCATAAGCTTTCGCCTACCGTCAGTGAAACATTCACTGATGAGGGAAGCTGGATAGAAGCCGCAGGCTTCCCTGTCAGTATCGTGGCTGGCGAACCGCATAACATCAAGATCACTTACCCCTTTGACTGGGAAGTGGCACGAGCGTGGGTACGACGCTCTAAGCAGACAACCTAAACCCTAATCTGCGGCTTTTAGCCCGTATCTTCTTGCTGGGAGGGTATAAAGGACAGAAGCACCTGCTAATGCCACATATAGGCTTTCGTTTTTGTTTAGGTGGTGCGGCGGCGCCGAAGGCGCCGCCGCACCACACTCCGCCCCCTCCACTCCCCTATCTACCAATCGCGCCCCCTAAGCGCAGGACTCCACCTTACCGACCGCAGAAGCGCTTCCAGTTGCGACACTTGCTTCCGCTACCGAAGTACGCGCGTGCCATCTGCGCTCGGTAGTTTTTTCCCGGTCCAAGCAGGGTCTGCGTGATTTCGGTCCTCTGGCTTTTTTCTACTACAAGGCTTGCGTTCGCTTCGGCTTTCGCCAGCGCTACCCCAAGAAGGGGTACCATGGTCAGGACTATCTTTCTCATAACACTACTTATACGAGCAGAAGGGGGAAGGAGGTTGCACAGGGATATACTTATCTCAGAGCGTTATGGGCACTCTTTACGCTATCACTTCGGCACCGTGAGGTACATCGGTCGCTGCTTTGCGATTTTGTTGAAAGAGATATGGCTACTTTACAAGTTATCTCCGCAGACGCAAAAGCGAGCACGGCAGAGGTAGAAGCGGCTTTCAATGCCTTGCCACCTGACCTTCAAGCAGAAGCTGCCACCGTACCGGTGTATTTAGTCTCCCCCGAAATAATGGACAAAGTATGTCCCCCCCGTGAAGAGCCTGCGCCCGAGTGCGTGAAAAACTGGCTGGAAGGCTTTATGAAAAATGCCCCGCCCTCTCCTCAATCTCCGGAGGAGCTGTGGAAGACCGACAAACAGGATCCGCTTAGCCAGTGTCCCCGAGTTCGCTATCATTTGATGGGCTGCTACCTGAAGCGAGGCTCTAAGAAAACGGTCTCCTTTCTGGAAGACCCCGTACAGGGACCGGCTATCTTTCTCTGTCCGGTGCGGATCCAAAAGGCGGCTAAAAAGAGCAAGGTACCGTATGCTCTGGTACTCAAGGCGGTGTATTATCATGAGCTGGGGCACTTCTGGATGGATGATGAGGGTAAAACAGACCTCTCAGAATTCTGGGCACGCACGATAGAAGAGAGCTTCTGCGAATACACCGCCCTTTCGCTTCTCTCACCCCGGGAGCGTTATGAGATAGTGCCCTTCATGCGAGAGGGGGCGGTCCCATATAGAGGCTACTCTATTGTATGGCAGCCTTTTGAGCTATCGCAGGGTATGGAGATAGCCCTCATCAAACAGGTATCGCAAACGGTATTCCCTGGACAGTACATGCCGCCTTTGATAGAACAACTCGCCTTTTCGGTGATGCTACGGAGAACAAAGGAGAAGGATCCTCAACTGTATTCAGTGGTGTCGCAGATTTTTGCTGCGCCGTCCAGCCGGGATACCACCTTCATCCTGAGGAAGGAGGGTACTTTTCGGACCCCCTTGCTCATGGCGAGTTTGTATCTTGCCACCCATCCTTCTCTTCCTTCTGATCCTTATCCGATGGCAGGGCGCACTATCTGGTACCACTGGAAAAATGGAAATACCATAGTGAGAGAGTCCATACCCGAACTTTTCTGGCGGAGATTAGCCCGGCTGTGCTTGCTGGGGATGAGGTATCCTTATTAGCCTGTTTGGTTTCTTGACGGGGTGATACCAAAGACCCCCATTTGCTTTTCTATTGTGCAGCCCGGTGAGAAATAATAAAATGCTGGCAGAGAGTAAGCTACATGGGGTGCGGCGGCGCCGAAGGCGCCGCCGCACCACCCCTTAGATAACCCCATGCACGCCAGTACATTAGGGTGATCCCTCTCTTGAAGTAAGCCATGTCGGTATCCCCGTAATCTGCCGCTACGATAACTTCCTGGCTTTTAGACTTGTGCTTGCTTTCTCTGGGCTGAACTACTTTTGTTGTATGCGTCGGTGGGTACCCCTACTTATCGTGGGGTTAGTATCTGGGGGGGTAGCGGCGTCTGGGGTATACTTTTTGCTGCGCCATACCCCGAGAGAGCCCGAACCTATTTTCGTTCCTCTGCGCGCCATGCGCATGCAGAATGCCCCCAATAGCGACAGTTTCACGGAGGCTGCCCGCAAAGCGACCCCGTCGGTAGTCTTTATTCGGGCATTTGGGGAGCGGACAGCGGGCGATGACTTCTGGAGCTTCTGGGGCATGTGGATGCCCCGCACCCAGCAGATTTATAGCGCTGGCTCCGGTGTCGTTTGGAGTAGCGACGGCTATATCGTGACCAACTTCCATGTCGTACGGGATGCAAACCGAATCTTGGTCACCTTTCCTGACAAACGCACCTTGGAAGCCCAACTCGTAGGCGCTGATGCAGGTGTGGACATTGCCCTGCTCAAAGTCAAAGCTTCTAAACTCTCTCCCCTTCCCCTTGCTAACTCCGACTCCGTCCAAATCGGCGAGTGGGTACTGGCTATCGGTAATCCTTATAACCTAACCTATACCGTGACAGCTGGCATCATCAGCGCCCGCGGACGCAACCTCAACCTCCTCCAAGGTCCTCTCCCGCTGGAATCTTTCCTCCAAACCGATGCCGCTATCAACCCCGGCAATAGCGGCGGCGCCCTCGTAAATCTCAAAGGGCAACTCGTCGGCATCAATACCGCTATTGCTTCCCGAACAGGCTCTTATGTGGGCTACGGCTTCGCTATCCCCGTCAATATCGTCCGTAAAGTCGTAGAAGACCTCAAAGCATATGGCATAGTTCAGCGGGCTTTTTTGGATCTGGAAGCGATAGATTTGTCAGAAGAGAAAATCGGCGATCTGTCCGCAGAGGAGCTACAAGGGTTATATGTCGGACGCGTTTATCCGGGAGGGGCAGCGGAGAAAGCTGGCCTCCGTACTGGCGATGTTTTACTGGCTGTGGATGGAGTGAATATCCAGACGCAAACAGACCTTTTAGAGATGCTGGCTCAGCGTCGCCCCGGCGATAAGGTCAAGCTCCTCTACAGGCGCAACGGCAAAGTCTTTGAGACCACCGCCACTCTCACGAACGAAGATGGTGAGCCAGTACTTCTCAAAAAAGAGATGTACCGTTCCGAAGCCTTAGGGGCGGAGATTGTAACTCTGAGCGCCCGAGAAGCCCAGCGACTCGGCGTCTCTAAGGGCTTTCGCTTCCAAAATGTGCGTTCAGGTATCATTAGCCAGATGGGACTACCTGAGGGTTTCGTCCTACTGAAGCTCAATGGTTATGTTCCTTCTTCTCCCAAGGAAGTGGAGGAGATACTGTCGAAGGTACGAGGCAGATTGACGATAGAAGGGGTGGATGCACAGGGGCGGCGTTTGTATCTGAATTTCATGATGCGGTGAGGTGGCCTGAGGCTTTCGTGGAGCGGATGCGGACGCGGTTAGGCGGCGAGGCGGAGGCGTTTTTCAGTGCACTGGAAAAGAAGCCCCGTACCAGTGTCCGCTTACATCCCTACAAGGGAGCCGATCTTTTTCCTGAGGCAGAGCCAGTCCCTTGGCATCCTTTAGGGCGCCTTTTGCCCGAACGCCCGGATTTTGAGACCAGTCCCTTGTGGCATGCGGGGGCTTACTATGTGCAGGAGGCATCGGGTATGAGTCTGCGGGCATTTTTGCCCGAGAAGCGTCCTTTACGGGTGATAGACCTTAGTGCTGCCCCCGGGGGCAAAGCCACCCTTATCTTGGGCGAACTGGGCTTGACAGGCGGCTTACTCATAGCAAATGATCCAGACCCGCATCGCCGAGCTGCTCTAAAAGAAAACTTAGAACGCTGGGGCATACCAGCTTATTTCATCACTGGACGACATCCGCACTATTGGGCTGAGCGCTATCCAGAGGCTTTTGATGTGGTGGTGCTGGATGCGCCTTGTTCGGGGGAAGGGCTCTGGCGAAAAGACCCTCAAGCTGCTTGCCAGTGGAGCCCTCAACTCGTGCGGCGCATGCAGCGGCTCCAGCGTAGCCTCCTTTTCGCGGCTAAAGCCCTTGTTGCGCCGGGTGGGCGCCTTATCTACTCCACCTGCACCTTTGCGCCTGAGGAGAATGAGGAGAACTTGGCTTATGCCTTTGATAAGGCAGAGGAATGGAGTCCTGTAAGCTGGAACGCTCCTCCCTCCGAAGCTTATCCCGTGAGATATGCCAATGGAGGCATAGGATATTACTTCTATCCGCACCGCAGTCCGGGAGAAGGCTTTTTTATCTCTGCTTGGGAGCGGGTGGATGGCATGCCTCTACACCGCCGTGCTGAATGGCGATGGAGCTCTGCACCGTATTCTTTGCCAGAAGGGATTCGGGCTTTTACCCGAGGAGAAGCTATATATGCTCTCACGGAGGCAGCGGCGGCGCTTCTACCTCCCAACTGGCATCAAGAGAAATGGGAAGCCTTTCCCCTGGGCACTCGCCACCGACCAGCGCATGCCGCAGCACTCCTCGCCGGCGGAATGGCACAGGCTTTTCCCATTCGTGGGCTCTCAGAAGAGGATTTTTCTCTGTATCTAAGGGGAGAGAGCCTGCCTGCATATGCTCCCATAGAGTGGGTCACCGTCCAAGGGCGAGGGGTCGGCTGGCTTTATAAAGGTAAGCCTTCATTACCCTTCACCTGGCGACGCTTCTTGCGCCATCGGCGCCCCTGAATAATATCCCTCCTGATAGGTAATGTGCTGAATCCCGAGATTTTGGAGTCCCACGACAATATGCCTCAGATCATCCATCTCCTCCTCTTCACCTGTGTAAATAGTCAAGCTGAGCTCCTTGCCTCTCTCCAAAAGCTCACTGAGGATGCGATAGAGTTCTCGCTGTGCAGAGGAGTTTATATACACAAGCTCCGCATGAACGCTCAGATTCGTGGATTTGTCGTCTGAAAAATGCTCCTGCAGGTAAGCCCGTATAGGCTGGAAAAATGCTACACTGTCCTCGGGGAATAAAGTTCCTTTCAATAGAAAAGTCCGACTCTCAGGGTCTATAAGTATCTCTGGAGTGTGGGAAGTCGGCGGGAGATGGAAGCTCATTCCCGCAAAGCTACTTATTATTCCTCAAGCAGCTACGAATGTCTCTCTCACCGAGCCTATCTTTCATAATGTATGAGGATGAAGCCCCTGTGGATGATGGTGCGTCAGTGCAAGGGAAAAAGCCTCGGCCTTTGTGGATGGGGTACTCATACCAAAGCCCCCCATTTGCTTTTCTATTGTGTAGGCTGCTGGGAAATAATAAAATGCTGGCAGAGAGTAGGCTACGTGGGGGCGGGGCAGCGCCGAAGGCGCTGCCCCGCCCCCCTCAAAAAACAAAGTAATGCGCCACTTTTTTGGTATAATGAGCGTCCAAAAGGTAAGATTGGCTTCAATAGTTACCTCATCAACTACTATGACCCCGAAATCGCGCGTGGGCGCCTACTGGCGGTCCAACAGTGCGGGAACTGCCATAGTGTAGGCCTTCAGACTATGCCTACTCTCGGTAAGATGGACTTCTCCCTTCGCCCTCTGGCACGAATCCTCTATGAAAGAGGACGCACCACCGCCGAAGCCATAGACCAGCACATCCAAGCTATTGGCGCTTTTCCGTACATGCATCCTTTTCAAGGGACAGATGAGGAAAGACGCGCCTTGGCAAAGTATCTGGAAGCCCTGGTAGAGGCACGGTACGGAACCGCACCTAAACTAACCGCTCAAAAGTAATAAGCCATGAACCCGGAAATCCTTCAAATGATGCGCGACCCGATTGGGGCGCCTCTGCATCCTGTGCTCATACAGGTACTTCTGCTTATCACATGGGCGCTTCACATTCTCTTTGCGACTTTGGCTACCGGCACCTCGGCTTTTACCCTATACGCTTTCCTTTTCAGAAAAAATGACCCCAACTGGCAGCAGCTCGGTAAGCTAACCGCCCGCCTTACACCCAACTCCATCGGACTGGCTATCGTAACTGGCATTGCGCCGCTGCTTTTCGTACAAACGATCTATGATCCTCTGTGGTACGCCTCCGCTACACTAAATGGCACATGGACGGTCTTTTTCATCTTCATCATGATGGGCGCTTATAGCCTGTCGTACCTTTTCTACCTCAAAGGCAGCCAACACGGCGGGGCGATATATCATTAGCGCAATTGCCTCTTTCTTGTTGCTGATTATGGCAGGATGGATCATGCACGTGTTAGCGGAGACGGCTATTCGCCCTGAGCACTGGCAGCAGTGGTACGTCAAAGAAGGCATAGTAGATACCCGAGGCATAGTCTTCCATGCATGGAACCTTCCTCGGGCTCTCTTCTTATTGCCGATGCAGGCTCTCTTGAGCGTGGGCGTAGCGTTTATCTTCGTGGCGCACCTTCTGCTGCGTCGAGGGGATACTGACGAAAGCTATCTACGCTGGCAAGCCGCCCTTGGACAAAAACTTGGGCTCTATACGGGTCCTCTGTATGCGCTGATGGGTCTGCTATGGGGACTCACCGAAGGACGCTCTTTCGGGTTGGGTTTTGTAGTGGCGCTTAGTACCCTTGCTTTGGGCGGACTGGTGACGCTGTATTTCTGGCGCATGAAAGACCCCATCAGAGAAGGGGCTCGCCCTATATGGGTATGGCTGGCGGTGTTGATGGCGGTAGCGGTCATCCGTGAAGTGATCCGAGCTACTTCGGTTGCACGCTTCGGATACAGCGTCGCTGACTATCCTTATCGGTGGGATTGGGGCGCTATCATCACCTTCGCAGGAACCACTATTGTCGGCGCCGTCGTCATCCTCTTCCTGATCCGCGTCTTGTATGAAAATGCCAAGAGCCCAACGGGTACGCTTTCCGCAACCACAGTTCAGTTAGGCGATATAGCGGTGCCGCTACTGGCATCTTGGTTTGCGTTTTTCTTAGGCTTAGGGCTATACGCCGTTTTCCTTTTGTAGCAGCTACGGAAAGCACCCTCAAAATCCCGGGGGCGATGCAGGGAGAAAATTCTTCTGGGCGTCGGCCCTTGTTTTTTGGTGGGTCGCTATCTCTACTATGATGACGATGGCGACTTATACTTTTGCTCTCGGGTGGCGGCGGCGCCTTCGGCGCCGCCGCCACCCTCAAAAGGCGAAGTAATGTGCCACTTTGGTATCAAAGGGAAACCCAAAAATCCTCTCTAACCGAAGCCTTTCTCAAAGCTGGCTCCTTCGGAGGAGCACAGCATTAGGACAAAAGTAGTTTTGCTTCTTTGCAGGCAAAGCCCCGCATCATGCTGCGCTTTCTCCAACTCACGCCTAAGCCCCCCTATCCTCCCAAAGACGGTGGCGCTATCGGAAATGCCTACTTTCTGGAAATGACTCGGGCTATGGGCTGGTCTGTACATGGTTTGACGATGAGCACCTACAAGCATCCCTATGACCCGAGCTATCCTACACCTGTGCCCTTGACCGCTATACCTGTGGATACGCGTCCTCGTCTTATGAGCGCTCTCCTAAATCTGCTCTCTTCAGAGCCGTATCATGTGCGCCGCTTTCGCAGTGCCGCCTATGCTCAAGCCTTAGCCAAGCTGGTGGAGACCTTCCAGCCAGATATTCTTCAAGTGGAGAGCCCCTACCTTACCCCATACGTAGAGCGCCTCTCTATTCCAAAAGTCTATCGCCTGCACAACATAGAGTCCCAAATCTGGGCAAGACACGCAGAGGAGCAGCGATGGTTTTTGCGTCCATACTTTCGCTTGCAAGCCCGACGGATCGCAAGGTATGAACAAGAATGCCTCCATATTTATGATGGACTGCTGCCCATTTCCGATAAAGAAGCTGAGTTTGCCCGAGGCAGCGGCTACAAGGGGCACATGGAAGTCTTTCCTTTCGGGATAGATGTGCGACAGTATCTCGCTCCGCCATTAGAAGCCGACCCACCCCGCATAGGGTTTATTGGAGGATTGGACTGGCTGCCTAATCAGCAAGGTATTGTGTGGTTTTTAGAGAAAGTATGGGGACTTTTTCGCCGGCGACATCCCGATGCGCATCTTTCCATCGCTGGGCGCAATACGCCCCGCTGGCTCTATAAGTATGCCGATAGCCATACCCATATTCTTGGCGAAGTTCCCGATGCGCAGGCATTTTTTCATGCGCATGAGATTTTTATTGTGCCGCTTTTTTCTGGGAGCGGGATTCGGATAAAGCTTATAGAAGCTTTTGCAACTGGACGGGCTATTGTGGCGACCCCGATAGCTGCGGAGAGTTTAGTATATGAAGAGGGGCGCGATCTCCTTATAGCCGAGCGGCCGGAAGCTTTTGCCGAAGCCTTATCGGTCCTCTATACTGACCGAAGCTTGCGTATGAAAATGGGTCAAGCCGCTCGGCGCCTTGCCGAAGAGGCGTATGATCGAGAAAAGCTTCTTCCGAGGCTGCGGTCTTTCTATGAAAGTCTCCTGCGTCGGTAGCTGGCGGGTGCTTTCTGCAATGGCGGGCAGTTCTGCTGATGGGCTCAGCACAGCCTTAGTAACTCTGTACCGTACCCCTCAAGGCTGGCGATACCAGCTCCATGTGGCGCACACGACGCCTTATCCATCTGACCTGCGTGAAGCTCTCAAAACTGCCCCTCATCTCTCCCCCAAAACGCTTCTGCGAACAAGCATCGCTTACACCGACTGGACAGGGGATATTATCCGCACCCTGTACAGCCAAAGTGTGTATGATCTTGTTGTGTGGCATCCCCATGTAATCTTTCATGAACCGCTACATGGGCTGACGTGGAGCCTTGGTGACGCCGAAAGGCTACGGGTCCAGATTGGTAAGCCGGTCATTACCCACCTTCGTGCGCGCGATATAGCCAGCGGTGGTACAGGCGCCCCGCTTATACCCAACGCGGACGAAAAGCTCTTCGCAGCGTACGAGACCCTCCTAAACTTAGGCGGAATAGCCAACCTCACCCATCTGCCCAAAAGCCTTGGATTCGATATTGCCCCCTGTAATCAACTGCTGGATGCCCTCGCTACTCAAGCTGACCCCTCCCTTCGGTATGACCCTGAGGGGCGCTTAGCCCGACAAGGGAAGCTCATCCCGGCACTGCTTGGGCTATTTGAGCGTCACCCGTTTTTTGCCCAGCCTCCCCCCAAAGCCCTGGACAACGAGACTGTACAGAAAGATTTCGTACAGCCTTTTCTTGCGTATGAAGCCTCACCCATAGATAAAATCCATACAGCGACGCACCTGATAGCTAACCAGCTCAATCGGGCTTTATGTGATGTGGGGGCGCGGTTCTTCACTTGTACGGGAGGGGGCACGCATAATGTTTTTCTCATAGAGCTTTTACAGGCAAAAGCCGCCGCGCTGGGAATCACCTACAAGAAAGCGCCTCCCGACCTTGTTGAGTATCGGGAGGCGATAGGATTTGCCCTATTAGGTCTGCTGCGGTACCTTGGCGAAGATAATACCCATGGCAAATGGACAGGCGCCTGCTGCGCCCACAGTAGCGGTTTAGCTTCGCTGTAGCGGAAAAGCTAAAAGTGGATATTCCAAGTGCTGAGCGACATTTTCCGTGATGCTGCCGAAAAGCAGTTGAGCTAACCCCTTACGGGCGTGCGTGCCCATCACGAGAAGGTCGGCTTTTTCAGCTTCCATCGCCTGCCGCAGACCCTCTTCCACAGAAATGTCATTATACACGCGAAGTTCCATCGGGTCGTAGGAAATGGCGTCTTTCACCTGTCCGAGAAACTTATCTATGGAAGGCGTGTCGTAGAATACATACGGCGTATTGATAACTATTAGCACGATTTTAGCCCCTGCCCAGGGGCGAAGAAACTCTACGACTCCCTTTATGAGTGGCAGGGTAGCCTCCTCAAAAATATCTACTGGTAGGAGCACTTTCTGGAAGTCTGTATAACTGTTTTTCTGGTGAATAGCCAGCACAGGGATAGGACTATGACGGATAAGACGCGCGGTATTAGTGCCGAAAAGCCCGCCGTGCCAAACGCTCGTAGCGCCGCGAGTGCCCATAACGATAAGCTCAGTCCCTGGTACTTTATGCAAGTACTCATCTGGGCGCCATACCGTGTGGTCGCCCCACAAGTGCAAAATGATGCGTACACCCTCTGCCGACACAGAGGCCGCATACTGCTCTAAGTGCTTGGTGAGTTCTCGGCGGATTTTGGCATCCATTTCGCTATCTACAAT
>CAZZMF010000015.1:0-11203 GCA_964655255.1 uncultured Sphingobacteriaceae bacterium | reverse complement strand
ATACTACATGGGAACAGCGCACGCTTAGACTGTACGAAACCTACCGCTCGTATGGCAGCGTGATAACAACCCTGCCTTACCAGATGGTCTGGCGCTTCGTGGATAGCCTTTTGCCTAAAAACATTCAGCAGCTCTACTTTTCTCCTGACGGGGTGTATTATCGGATAAATCCTGCCACCCTATACGATGGGAAAGGTTTCATCATAGACCGATACCGAGTACAATATGTCGCCAGTACGCGCCGCTTACTTCGACGCCCCCGAAAAAAGCGCGCCTCTCACCCTCCCGTAGTGGTAGGCAATCCTAACTTTCAAGGAGAAGCCACAGAAATACCAAAGGCAACTGGCGTACGCAGTACCCGCTTTTTCACTGTAAGCATTCCTCAACTCCCCGGAGCCGAACTGGAAGCGCAAGAAATAGCTCGCCTTCTGGGAGTTTCGCCGGTAGTGGGGAGCTCTGCCACAGAGAGCTTTATCAAATCGCTCCAATCTCCTGAAATCTTGCATATTGCCACTCACGGATACTTTTTGGAAAAGGCGTCGCACCCGCTGCTAAGTGGTGGCTTGCTACTGGCGGGGGCTGCGCTCTGGGATAGTCTCTATCCGCCACCGGGGGCTGAAGACGGTCGCCTCACCGCCCGAGAAGCCAGCCTCCTCCATCTCCAGCAGACCCGCCTGGTGACCCTCTCCGCCTGCGAAACTGGCTTAGGCGTCGTAATAGGCGATGGACTATATGGACTCTGGCGAGCCTTCTTAGAAGCCGGGGCTGACCGAGTGATAGCGACTTTGTGGATGATAGATGATGAAGCTACACGGGCTTTCATGACTGACTTTTACAGAATATGGAAGAAAAGTCCTCAAAAGCCACCCGATAAAGCTTTCTATACTGCCTTGGAAAGTTTCCGTAGAGCTTATTCCCATCCTTACTACTGGGGCGCTTTTATAGTGATAGAGTAGCGTCAGTGTGTAGGATGAGGGATGCTGTTTAGCTCAGGGATAGAGGGCGATTTCGTTAGTTTGGGTAAGGTGGGCGGCGGCGCCTTCGGCGCCGCCGCCCACCTTACATAGTCTTAGAAAAGCAGATAGGGCGCTTCAATACGAAGCCAAGACTTCAACGTTTAGCATAAAGGCGCTATATGCTCTGCTGCGGCACCAGGGCAGCATACTGCGCCCGTAGTATGGCTTCCTCTGCGTGGGACAAGCGGCGCCCCCGACGCTGCTGCATGCGTTGAGCAGTCTCTATGGCTTTTTCCAGCGACCAGTACCGCCCCTCCCCCCACCAAAAAGGCGGGACATACTTCGACGTGAAGCTTGTCCCGACAATATTTGCAAAAATATCCACCATACACCCCGTCGTAAAAGGCGTCTGAATCCCACACCGCGCATAATCCCCCATGATCAGCCCACAAAACTGGAGGCCCGTTTCCCGCAGCCCTCCTACCGAGGGATCATATAACTGGACTTTGCCATACGTGTTTTTGAGGTTGGAAGTATTAGAGCCAGCGCCGATATTGCACCACTGCCCGACGACCGAATGCCCGAAGAATCCATCATGCGCTTTATTAGAATATCCCAGAAATGTACTTTGCCCCACTTCGCCCCCTACTTTGCAGTAGGGACCGAAGCTATTGTGGGTGCGTATGCGCGCCCCGAGCAGGATGCTTGTATAAGGTCCGACGGTATTAGTATGCTGAATGATGGCGCCATCTTGCACTTCGGCGTGGGGTCCTATCCATACAGGACCGTCTTCGGCGGCGATGATAGCGAAGCCGACTTTGGCTGTGGGATGCAAAAAGATATTCTCTCCGCCACGCACGGATAAAGAAGTCGGAAGCGGAGCGCTGGATTCACGCAGGTATTGCCAGTCGGCATAAATAATCTGTCCCGTTTTCTCAAAGAGGTCTGTGACTTGCTCTAACCACAGCAGTGATACTCCCTCTGGCACAAGCTCTGTGGGCAGCCGAAGCTCGGAAAATATGCCTTCTGCGGGGGGACGGCGAGTACGCAAAGCCACGGGTATGCCTTCGGGGGTAGTGTAGACTTTATCGGGGGAAAGGTCAGAAAGCCAGCGTCGGAGGTCTTCGGAGAGGGGAAGGAGCCGAGCGTTGAGCCAGAGGGTATCCCCCTCCGGTACGGTCGGTGGGAAGGCGGCATGCAGGTAGGTTCGTTCTGTCCAGTAGCCAGCCACACGCCAGCCGAAGTACCGAGACCATTTATCGGCAAGGCGATCCATGCCCCACCACAAATCCCATATTGGACGCAAACGCACCACCGGCAAGAGACGCTGCCAGCCACTGTCCTCAAAGAGCCCTACCTGCATACTTCTCCCGTAAAGCTGCCGCTGTATAACTGGTAGGATGTGAAAGAAGGTCTTTCACGGGACCTTGGTAGAGAAGTTCGCCCCCTGCATCACCGCCTTCTGGACCTAAGTCTATCACCCAGTCGGCTTGAGCGATGAAGTCCAGGTTATGTTCTACCACTACGAGGGTGTGATGGAGCTTGACCAGTTCTCGGAATGCCTTCACCAGGCGCTCCACATCATCAAAGTGCAAGCCCGTAGTTGGCTCATCTATGAAAAACAAAGTGGGCGCGGCGTGGGGCTGGAGATAGGAAGTGAGGCGTAGGCGGGTCGCTTCGCCGCCGGAGAGTTCCACGGTTGATTGACCGAGGCGCAAATATCCCAGCCCAAGCGTCATCAAGGGGGTGAGCGCATTTCGGATGGACTTGATGAGGGAGTCTGGCATCTTCGGTAGCCGAGTGAAAAAATCCAACGCGTCTTCTACGGTCATCCCAAGGACATCACTAATCGTTTTGCCGCCGACCTCCACTTCTAACACAAAAGGCTGGAATCGCTTACCTCCACAACTCGGACAAGGCAGACGGACATCTGCCAAGAACTGCATGGATTTGACGATGACGCCTTCGCCCTCGCAAGTCGGACAGCGCCCCGCTGGGCTATTGAAGGAGAAAACGGCTGCGGGATAATCGTACCCCTGCTCTTTTGCCGTCCGAGAGAAGATCTCCCGAATCGCATCATAAGCCCCACTCACTGTCGCCACCACAGAGCGACGATTCCGTACTAAATGGCTCTGCGAGAGCACCTCCACCCGCTGAATCCCCTCCTTAGGAATGAGTATCTCTTGGTAGGTATCTTCACCGGTGAGTTGATAGTAGCCACGGTGCCTTTTGACGCTTGTAAGGAGAAAAGGCCAACCTTCAAGAGTACGGGCTAAAAGGTGAAGTGCCAAGGTCGTTTTTCCAGACCCGCTGACCCCTGTGATGACCGTGAGTGCCCTCAGGGGAAAAGAAACGCAGATATTCTTGAGATTATGTAGGCAGGCGCCATGGACGTGGATAAAGGGATGATCCGCAGAAAATTTCTTGGAAGAGAAGGCAGGGGGCTTTTTGCGAAAGTAGGCTGCGGTATAGGTGTTAGCTTTTTGCAGCTCGGCAAAGGTACCAGAAAAAACCACTTTGCCCCCGGCTTCCCCGGATTTTGGACCTAACTCAATGATATGGTCGGCTTCCCGGATGAAAGTCTCATCGTGCTCAACGACGACGACTGTATTAGGCATCTGCTGGAGCTGGCGCACGACTTCCAATAGGCGTCGGGTATCGCGGGCATGCAGACCAATAGTAGGTTCATCCAGCACGTAGATAGCGCCTGTGAGCTGCCCGCCCAACACAGTGGCGAGTTGGAGGCGCTGGCTTTCCCCGCCTGAGAGCGTCTCACCCAATCGCCCCAAAGTCAAATAGCCCAAGCCTACCTGCAGAAGCAGCGCGGTCCTATGCCGAAGCTCTTTGAGGAGCGGCTCAGCAAGGGTACGGCGCGGCTCAGGTAAGTCTATTTGCTCGAGCCAGTGCGCAAACTCCTCCAAGCTCATGCTCATCACTTGGGGCAAAGAGCGTCCAGCGATCCGTACCCATCGCGTATCAGGGTGAAGGCGACTCCCTTCACACACGGGACAAGTGCCTTCGCCTTGGAAAGTGTAAGCATACGTTCGCGTCTCTTTGTGCCGGACGAGCTGCTCGTAGCTCCCTTGAATCCCCACTATCCCTTGCAGGGGATCGCCCCACCACAAAAGGCGCTTTTGTTGTGTGGTATAGCGGTAATATGGCAAGTCGGGTGGGATGAGCTCGCTCGCTGCGTCTATAAAGTGCTTTTGATACAGCGATGCTGCGGGATGCTCATTCCACAGGGCGACCAGACCCTCTGCAAGGCTGAGACGCGGATTAGGGATCACACGCTCCGCACGAAGTCCAAGGGCTCGTCCAGTGCCGCGACAGTTCGGGCAGGCTCCATAAGAACTAAAATAATTGAAAAGCTCGGGCGTCGGTTCGCGAAAGGTATAGCCATCGGCATACAAAGCTCCACTAAAGAAGAACTCGCCTTTTCCACTGATCCATACCCACACGCGCCGCTCGTGTGCGTACCACACTTCCTCACGGCTCTCCATTAGCCTTGCTCGCAGCTCTACCTCCGAAGGGTCTATGAAAACCCTATCTATCACAACGAAGGCCTCATCCGCCTCAGGGTCGGGGTAATCGGGAGCTTCATATAAAGTGTCTCTCTGATAGAAGCGGTCGTAGCCTTGATCGGCAAGCTTATCTAATCCTTCTGGCGATGCTTCTTGAGGAGAGAGCGGACGCAAGATCAGCACTTCTGTCCCAGGCGGCTGCTGGAGGAGAAACTGAACAACTTCTTCCAGCGTATAGCGCAGCACTGGCTCCCCGCTGACTGGAGAGTGGAGCTGTCCAGCTTTCGCAAAAAGCAAGCGCAAATACGGATACAATTCGCTGAGCGAAGCCACCGTAGAAAACATCCCCGAAGTGAAGCGGCTCTGTTGGAGAGCTATGGCTGGGGCGAGCCCTTCTATACGATCCACGGCTGGGCGCGGCAGCCGAGGCAAAAACTGCCTTACGTATGTACTCAGGCTCTCCACATACGCACTGAAGCCCTCCGCATACAAGGTATCAAACGCCAAAGTCGTCTTGCCTGAGCCGCTCCAGCCGCAGAGAACGGTGAGCTTATGCCGTGGGATGTCAACGGATAGGTTTTTGAGCGTATGCTGGCGCGCACCGATAATCCGTATCGCCTCCGAAAGGCTCATGAGGCGACACTAAGGGTAGGATTAGGTTGAGCACTTTTTATTTCCTCGGAGGCGAAGTCGGCGTACTTCTCAAAGTTTTGACGGAAAAGCTGAGCGAGGTGAGTAGCTTGCCGGTCATATTGCTGGGGATCTGGCCATGCATTGCGAGGGATGAGATATTCGCTGGGGACGCCAGGGACAGCGGTCGGAATGGCTAATCCAAAAATAGGTTCTACATAATACTCAACGCCCTCCAAAGCGCCACTCATTGCTGCTCGGATCATAGCGCGAGTATAGGGCAGAGGCATGCGTTTGCCGACGCCGTAGGGACCGCCAGTCCAGCCTGTATTGATGAGCCAGACTTGCACATCGTGGCGCTGGATTTTTTCCCCAAAGAGTTCTGCATAGCGCGTGGGATGCAGGGGCAGAAACGCCTGTCCAAAGCACGCTGAAAAAGTTGCCTGCGGCTCTTTGATACCGGCTTCGGTGCCGGCGACTTTTGCGGTATAGCCCGAGAGGAAATAGTACATAGTCTGGGCTTTATTGAGGCGGGCAATCGGCGGCAGTACCCCAAAAGCATCTGCTGTCAGGAGGAAGATATGCTTCGGGTGCCCTGCCACCGACGGAATAACCGCCCCAGGAATGTACGAGAGTGGATAAGCCGCCCGAGTATTTTCAGTGATAGAGGCATCGTCAAAGTTTATCGTCCGCGTCTCCGGGTAAAAGGTGACATTTTCCACCACCGTGCCATAGCGAATCGCCGCCCAAATCTGGGGTTCTTTTTCAGCGGAAAGGTTGATACACTTGGCGTAGCATCCGCCTTCAAAGTTGAAGACACCCTCTTCATCCCAGCCGTGTTCGTCATCGCCTATTAGGCGGCGATCGGGGTCAGCGGAGAGCGTTGTCTTGCCTGTGCCGGATAAGCCGAAAAAGAGCGCCACATCGCCTTGAGCGCCGACATTAGCAGAGCAGTGCATGGGCATCACGCCACGCTGCGGAAGGAGATAGTTGAGTAGGGTGAAAATACTCTTTTTCATCTCACCAGCGTAGGCGCTACCCCCTATAAGGATAAGGCGCCGGGTGAGATTGAGTACAGTGAAGTTATGCTGACGCGTGCCGTCTATTTTCGGTTCGGCACGAAAGCCCGGCAGCACTATCATGAGATAATCAGGCTCAAACTTCTCCCTCTCTTCGGGTGTCGGCTCTATGAAGAGATTCCGTACAAAAAGGTTATGCCACGGTAGCTCATTGATGACCCGTATACGGATCCGATAGTTTGGACGAGCGACAGCATATACATCCCGTAGATAAAGGGTCTTATTCTGCATATAAGCCCGCATACGCTGATAGAGCCATTCAAACTTCTCTGCGGGCAGCGGATTATTGACTTCACCCCACCAAATCAGCGATTCTGTGAAATCATCCCGCACGATAAACTTGTCTTTCGGCGCCCGTCCAGTAAACTCTCCCGTGGAAACTACCAGTGCCCCATTATCTGCCAGCGCCCCTTGTCCAGCACGGAGGGTATGCTCTATGAGTTCGGATACAGGAAGGTTGCCATACACCGTGTCTGTTAGGTTGCTTTTGAGGGGTTGGGAAATGAGAGGAAACATGTCGCAAAGCTAAGCAGAAGTTGGGAAACGAAGCCTCCTGTAATATATACTGGCAGGGCTTAAGACCAGACAATACCAAGGCCTTGCAATCGTTTTCCTTTTTGCACTTCCCTGGTCGTGAGTATAAAGCACTGGCGTGACGCAGGTTATTTGAGGGGGGCGGCGGCGCCGAAGGCGCCGCCGCCCAAAAACGAAAGCATACACACAGCCTCAGTGTAAATCGGTACTTTTGCATCTACATGCGGCTTCGTCTATTAGACGACGAAAATGCCCAAAAATGGATACGCAAAGGGCTGCCAGAAGCTTTCCGCATAGTGGAGATAGAAAACTCTCGGGCAGGCAAAGTGAGTATGGAAGTCGGTAATCACCGCGAGAAGGTTATCATAGGTCTCCTGATAGCCTTCTACGGCAAGGATAAGGTTCAAACCAGCAATACCTACTACCGAGCCATGAACCGCCGGAGTTATCTATTTTCTGGCAGATGTCCCCTTCTTTTGAAGAGTACGAACCGTGGGGACGATGGATAGATTTCTGGCAAAAGCACCTTGAGACGCTATGAGTCGGCGAAAAGGCTCTCAGACTACTTCTTTTGGTACGCCTGCGCGTATTGCTCATGATTCCAGCGCTTACTATGCCTCCCGCCTTTATCAAGACCTGCCCAGCGAAACACCCCCCGAACCCGATAACCCCTTCCCAGAAGCATATCTCAATCAGATTTTCCTCCATACAGCAGAGAATATGTCTGAGATACCCGACCGTAGCGTACATCTCATGATCACCTCCCCTCCCTACAATGTCGGCAAAGACTACGATAACGACCTTACGCTGGATGAGTACATGAAACTTTTAGAGCGGGTCTTTACAGAAGTATATCGCGTACTGGTGCATGGAGGGCGCGCATGCATCAATGTAGCCAACTTAGGCAGGAAGCCTTATATTCCTCTCTCGGCTTATATTGTACAGCTCATGCAGGATATTGGATTTCTGATGCGGGGCGAGATCATTTGGCATAAAGGCGCAGGCGCAGGCACTTCTATGGCTTGGGGTTCTTGGCTCTCTGCCCGCAATCCCGTGCTGCGCGACGTGCATGAGTATATTCTTGTATTTTCCAAAGGCAGCTTTCGTAGGGAAGTCCAAGAGAAAAGAAGCGACCTCACGAAAGAGGAGTTTATGGAATGGACGCGGTCGGTGTGGAGCTTTTCACCTGAGTCAGCCAAACGGGTAGGACACCCTGCGCCCTTCCCCGTAGAACTGCCCCTGCGCCTGATCAAGCTCTATAGCTTCGTAGGAGATATTGTGCTTGACCCCTTCATGGGGAGCGGTACGACGGCTATCGCCGCCCTTCGCACAGGACGCTATTATGTGGGGTATGAAGTAACACCTGCCTACGCAGAGCTCGCCAGCCGACGCATCGCCCTGATAAAGAGTGAGTTAGAACTGTATCAAAAAGGTTGATGAGATTCGCTGGTGGAGTAGGATATTTTTCTGAGTTTTAGATTGGGTGTGCGGCGGCGCCTTCGGCGCCGCCGCACACCCAACCCAAATCAGCGAGATCGCCCCCCAAAAAGCTGGAGCAAGGCGCAACCTTGGCAGCTATCAAGCCATATCCAAAAGGAAGAGCCCCCCAACTCCACTACATTCTCATACCAAAGCACCATATTTGCTTTTCTATTGTGCAGTCTCGTGCGAAAGAATAAAATGCTGCCAGAGAACAGACTATATGGGGTGCGGCGGCGCCGAAGGCGCCGCCGCACCCCTCAAAAGACAAAGTAATACGCCACTTTGGTATAAACCACGTCCTTTACTCTTTTGAGCTAACCTTTTCTGGTCTCAGCAGCGGAAATAACAGCACCTCCTGGATGCTCGGGGCATCGGTGAGTAGCATCGTCAGCCGATCAATCCCCAAGCCTAACCCAGCAGTAGGTGGCATGCCGTACTCCAGCGCTCGGAGGAAGTCTTCATCCATCGGCATGGCTTCCAGTCCGCCAGCGGCGCGCAGCGCTGCCTGTTTCTCTAAACGCTGCCGTTGGTCTATGGGGTCATTCAGCTCAGAGTAAGCATTAGCAATCTCCTTGCCTGCCACGATAAGCTCAAACCGTTCGGTGAGAGTCGGGTCGCTGCGATGAACTTTCGCCAAGGGGCTGAGCTCTATGGGATAATCCAGCACAAAAGTCGGCTGTATCAGCGTCGGCTCCACCAGCTTATCAAAAAGGCGGGCAATCAGGTCTGCGCGCTCATAGGGCGGCTCTGGCAAGGATATGCCTTTGGCATGCAAAAGCCCTATCAGTTCTCTCTCCGAGAGCTTGCGCACATCCTGTCCTACAACTTCCTCTAAGGCTTCATAATACCGCACTCGCCGATAAGGAGCAGTCCAGTCTATCTCGTATTCTCCATATCGCACCCGCGTCGTCCCCAGCACTTGTCGCACTACCTGCTCCAAAAGGTTCTCCACCAGTTCCAGCATCCAGAGATAATCCCGATACGCCACATATAGCTCCACTTGGGTAAACTCGGGATTGTGGTAGCGGTCTATGCCTTCATTCCGAAAGTCCTTTGAAAACTCATACACGCCTGTGAAGCCGCCTACAATCAGCCGTTTGAGATAGAGCTCGTTGGAGATGCGCAGGTAAAGCTCCATGTCCAGCGCATGATGATGCGTTGTAAAAGGGCGAGCAAAAGCGCCTCCATAAATGGGCTGCAAAATGGGCGTTTCTACTTCTAAATAGCCCCTTTCGTTGAAGAACTCTCGTATCGCCTGAACTATAGCTGTGCGCCGTCGGAAAAGTTCTCTTACCCCCAGATGTACAATAAGATCCACGTACCGCATGCGATATCGCAGTTCTGGGTCGGTGAAAGCCGCATAAGTTTTTTCTTCCGTTTCTTTTTCTATGGGGAGAGGGCGCAAACATTTCGCCAGCAAGCGGAAGCGCTGTACATGAACAGTGATCTCCCCGGTCTTGGTCGTGAAAACAAAACCCTCTACTCCGATGATGTCGCCGAGGTCCAGTAGCTTTTTGAAGACGGTGTCGTAGAGTTCGGGACGCTCCGCAAAGTCATCCCGCTGAAAGTACAACTGAATATCCCCGCTCTCATCGCGCAGCACAGCGAAGGAAGCTTTCCCCATGATGCGCTTGCGCCAGAGGCGCCCCGCAAGGCGCACGGATTTGAAGTCGGTCTTCTGCTGGGGATAGTAGCGTAGGATGTCCGCAGCTGTTGTATTTGTGAAAAATGGCTCCGTAGGAAATGGGTCTATGCCGAGCTGACGCAGTTCGTTTAGCTTAGCTTGCCGGGTGGGCTCCATCCCTGCAAACTTAGCGCAGGAGACTGACGCTCCCTGTGCGAGTGAAACGCAGCTCTGGACCTTGCCCATTTAGCAGACGCAGCTCCAGCTGGTAGAAGTAAACCCCTTCTGGCGCTGCTCTGCCAGCAGCACGACCATCCCACGGCTCATTCCATTCCCCAGCAAAGGTGAGATGACCCCATCGATCCCAAATGGTGAGTCGCCATGCCGCTATGCCTGCCAGGTTATAGGGATATAAAAGGTCATTCACGCCGTCGCCATTCGGTGTAAAGACATTCGGGATGATGCCATGACAGAGCTGCGCTTCTACCCACATCGTGTCGCAGATGGTCCAGTTTTCTGAGGGATCGCAGCTCGTCGTATCCGTGATACAGACGGTGACGGGAAAGCGCTGCCCTTGCGCATAGCAGTTGATCTGCGCGCACAGGCGCAGGTAAAGGGGATTAGTCCCCGTGGCAGAAATAGAGAAGTTAGACCCGTAGTAAAACCCTGGCGAGAATGCTTCACCGATGCCCTGATAGGCAAGCAAAGCGAAGGTATCCGGATCAGTGATAGTCAGCGTGTAGCAAACGCTATCACCTGATGGCGTGAGAAGCCACGGGCTGGGGCAGTCTCTCGTTACCACAGGAGGACGGTTATTTGGAAGGTTTTGCGGACGAATCCACAGGGTATCCACCGTCGCTGGCGGGGCAGTAGCACAGACAGGGGTATTTTCCGCTCGGATGATGATCGGATAAATGCTATCAGGACTGAGCCCGCAATCTAACTGAAAACATACCTCCGCAGATAGGGAGTCCCCAGCAGAACTAAGCCTATTGAGTTGTAGGGGTGTAACTGGCGAGAAAGCCTGCACAGTGTAGCTACCGCCATTCCCTGCGGTATCCCGCACAGTGATAGGGAAACAGTACTGCTTCCGATATATCGGTTGAAAGGGCGCTTGAAGCGTCCAGGGAGGCGTATAAAGTGCCAGCGGATAAGTCGGTCTGGAGACGACGGCTACTTGCAGGGTATCGTAGCGGCGATGTAGTTCCGCACAACTCAGAGAGTCCCGCACTTCTACGACGATGAGGAGCGTTTCGCCGATCGCCTCACAGCTCGGTTGAAAGCACAGCTCAGCTTCCCAGCTCAGCGAGCCGCTCTGCGGAGACAAACTGACATGCCTCAGCAGCGGCGGATAGCTTTGCACATATAGCGTATGTT
>CAZZMF010000014.1:0-11289 GCA_964655255.1 uncultured Sphingobacteriaceae bacterium | reverse complement strand
CCTGCACTCCATTCCCTGCCAGTATTTATTTCTCTCCCCCAAGGCTGTCCATAGAAGAGCAAATAGGGCTTTTGAGGCTATCAGGATGCGACATCCGCATAAGACTCCACTGGCGGGCAGGTGCAAACGAGATTTCTATCCCCGTAAGCATGATCTACCCGAGCGACGGGGGGCCAGACTTTGTATTCTTTGAGCCAAGGGGCTGGGAAAGCTGCCTGTTCTCGCGAATACGGTCGCTCCCACTTTTCAGCCATTATAGCTCGCTGAGTATGTGGAGCCCGCCGTAGTGGACTCTCATGAATAGAGACTGCACCGCTTTCTATCTGTGCGATTTCCTCCCGAATCTTTTCCATCGCATAGATAAATCGCTCCAGCTCTTCCAGGTCTTCGCTTTCTGTCGGCTCAATCATCAGCGTCCCCACCACCGGAAAGGACACTGTGGGCGCATGAAAGCCAAAGTCCATCAAGCGCTTAGCGATGTCCTCTACTTCTATGCCGTATTTGGTCTTGAAGCTGCGCAGGTCTATGATAAACTCATGGGCGACCAGCCCATTCTCATCGGTGTATAAGATGGGGTAATGAGCTGACAGGCGAGCTTTGAGATAGTTAGCATTGAGGAGGGCGATCTGGGAGGCATAGCGCAAGCCCTCTGCCCCCATCATGCGGATATAGGCATAGGAAATCCATAGGATGAGGGCGCTTCCGTATGGAGCAGCCGCTACGGCGCCGATGCCTTGTTCTCCTCCAGTCTCTATGACAGGATGCGTAGGGAGGTACGGCGCCAGGTGTGCCGCTACAGCAATAGGCCCCATCCCGGGTCCCCCTCCGCCATGGGGTATAGCAAAAGTCTTATGAAGGTTGAGGTGGCATACATCTGCTCCTATCAAAGCTGGACTGGTTAGTCCGACTTGGGCGTTCATATTAGCGCCGTCCATGTAGACTTGCCCGCCCGCCGCATGCACCGTATCACAAATCCAGCGAATATGTCGCTCATAAATCCCATGCGTAGAAGGATAAGTGACCATTATTGCAGCGAGGCGGGAAGCGTACTGTTGTACTTTGGCTTCCAGGTCTTGGGCATCTATATTGCCATGCTGGTCAGCTTTGACGACGACGACCGTATACCCAGCGATGACAGCGCTGGCGGGATTGGTACCGTGAGCCGAGGAAGGCACAAGGACAATATCGCGATGCCCTTCACCCCGGGCTTCATGATAGCGGCGAATCACCATCAGTCCAGTATATTCGCCCTGAGCGCCGGAGTTGGGCTGAAAGCTAACCTTAGCAAATCCCGTAATCTCACACAGATACTGCTCTAAACGAGCGAGCATCGTTTGGTAGCCGGCTGCTTGGTCTTTGGGGACAAAAGGATGCAGGCTATTGAGCGCTTTCCAGCTCAGAGGCATTAGTGCAGCGACGGGATTGAGCTTCATCGTGCAGGAGCCCAGCGGGATCATAGAATGCACCAGCGAAATGTCCCGACTCACGAGCCGCTGGAGAAAGCGCGTGAGTTGATGCTCTCCTTGATACCGATGAAAGGTCGGATGGGTCAAATACGCCGTGTGGCGCTCTAAGCCTGCCGGTAGAGCGGAAGGTATCGGCGCTTGGGCAGGGAGCTGAGCCGGTCTGCTGACAGCTTCGGCAAAGATGTTCAAAAGGTCAGTGAGGTCTTTTTCACGAACGGTTTCATCTAAGCTCAATCCTACGGTGCCATCGGCATAGTATCGGAGGTTGATCTGGTACTGGGTAGCGATAGAACGGAGTCTATCTTGGGGTACATTAGGAAGCCGCAGCCGCAGCGTGTCAAAGAAGTGTGCATATAAAGGCTCTACTCCGATTTCTTGCAGAGCATGCGCCAAGCGAACTGTATCACGATGAATGCGCTGAGCGAGGTTTTTTAGCCCTTCTGGACCGTGGTAGATAGCATATAGCGTTGCCAGATGAGCCAGTAGCACTTGGGCTGTGCAAATGTTGCTGGTAGCTTTTTCGCGTTTGATATGCTGCTCGCGGGTCTGGAGGGCAAGGCGATAAGCGGGCTGACCTTCGGCATCTATGGTCAATCCCACGATGCGTCCGGGCATTTGCCTTTTGTAGGCGTCTCTGGCAGCGAAAAACGCCGCATGCGGTCCACCATAGCCCAAGGGCACCCCTAACCTTTGGCTTGAACCGAAAGCTACATCGGCACCCAGATGTCCAGGCGCTTCGGCTATGGTAAGGAAAAGCAGGTCTGTGGCGACTGCTACCTGTACACCCGCCTCCTTTGCCGCTTGGATTAGTTCGGGTAGGTGTGGCTTGACCCAGCCGTCCGTCGTCGGATAGCCTAATATGGCACCGAAGTACCTCTCCCAAGAAGCTTTTTCTGGAGCCCCGACTTCTAATGGAATCCGCAGTCCGTATGCTCGGGTCTTGATGACGCTAATCACTTGGGGATGAAGCCCCTCATCTACAAAAAATGCTCGCCCTTTTTCCCGACTGATGCTGTGAAACATAAAAAGGGCTTCTGCGGCAGCGGTGGCTTCGTCCAGCAGAGAAGCATTAGCGATAGGTAAGCCTGTCAGGTCACTCACCATCGTCTGAAAGAGCATCAGCAGTTCCAGCCTCCCCTGCGCAATCTCCGGCTGGTAGGGAGTATAGGCTGTGTACCAAGCGGGATTTTCCAGTACAAGCCTTTGGATCACGGGAGGAAGGTGCGTGCCATAATAGCCCATGCCGATATAGGTGCGCCAGAGTTGATTTTGCTGGGCAAGCGACTGTATCTCCTCCAATATCTCTATCTCACTGACGGCAGGGGGAAGGTTCATCGGCGTGGAGCGCCGTATATCAGCGGGTACGATAAGGTTAGTCAAGTGTTCCAGGTCTTTTGCGCCGACTATTTCAAGCATGCGCTGTATTTCCTCAGGGCGATGAGGGACGTGGCGCCGTACGAAGGGTATCATCGCTGCAAAGCTAAACAGATTGCGCGGGGTTGCTGTTTGGCATGGGGGTAGGAAGGGAGAAGGGAGAGGGTTATGAGAGGCTGTGAGCTCATACCGAAGGGGAGCATTACTTGGGTTTTTTGGGCGGCGGCGCCTTCGGCGCCGCCGCCCACACCCAATAAGCCCTGCCTGTCAGCACTTTATACTCACGACCAGTAAAGCACAAAAAGGAAAGCAAATGCAGAACTTTGGTAATACGACGGTTCCACTTCTTGGCTTAAAAAAAACCTATGCCAAAGCCTCATACTTTCTCCTATACCTGCACCCCAAAGCGCTGCCTTGCATAATCATGTAGCACTTTCACCGGCATAATAATGAATGTCATATCATCATTCATATGAGTTCTTCCTTGCCAGTCCGATATTAGTTTGACACACTTTTGTTTGAGGGCTTGGGCGTTATCCGAGAAATATTCGCTCTCGCTCAGGAGCTTGCGCAGCGCTTTGGCTCCCAACTTTTTACCCTCTGCATTCAAAGCGTCTGTGACTCCGTCTGTAAATAAAAACAGCGTCAGGTTATCATCCAGCGGCTTTTCATATTCCGGAAACTCGTAATCAGGGGGCGTATAGCTATCAATACCTCGTCGTCCGCCTTCTAAGACTTCTATAC
Organism: uncultured Sphingobacteriaceae bacterium; assembly: GCA_964655255.1. GTDB lineage: Bacteria > Bacteroidota > Bacteroidia > SpSt-205 > SpSt-205 > SpSt-205. Next base: position 7,705 of record CAZZMF010000014.1, on the reverse strand, counting down.
CGGCGTGGTTCAGCAACCACACGGGGCGTCCTGCCAGTCCAAAATGTAGCGTAGCTGTGCGAAAATCAGCAATACCCATCGCGATATCTGCGCCTTCACGAACGGCTTGCGGGCCTGAGGTCTCTTCCTGCTGGGTTAGAACTGTTCTTACACTCTCCAGTAAGGTTTGGAGCAGTTTCCGAGGCGAATGGTGTGGATAGCGCAAAAAGAGGTTTTGTATAGTGGAAGCGATGATCCCAGCGAGGATGGCTCCACTTACGCCATGCCCTGTGGCATCTCCGACAAAAAAGAGTATGCGTTGGGTGTGTCTATCCGATACTAAGCCATAAAAGTCCCCGCCGACTTCATGCATGGGCTGATAAAATACAGCCGAGCCGGGCAGGCGCTGCTCAAGATTAGGCAAAATAGCCCTTTGGAGGCGTCGAGCAGCTGAGTGGGATTCTTGAACTGAAGCAAGGGCTTCTGCGAGCGTTTCAGATATGCGAATGAGCTCTTCGTTTTGACGCTCTAAGGCACGAGCTTGCTCTTCTATTAGGGCGCTCTGCTGGGCAATAATCTCGCGGAACTGACGCTCTTCTGCGGCGCGACGGCGAGCGCTCCTAATAGCCAGAAACATCATCCCCAAAGTGAGCAAGCCTATGCCTCCCAAGATGAAGTAAAAGGTGCGTTCTTTTTGGCGGGCTGCTTCTACCGAACGCAAGCGCGCCTCCTGGGCTTCTAATCCTGCTAAGAGCCGGAGCTGTTCTATGCGGGCGCTTTGCCCCTGCTGTACATGGGATTCCATCTCTCTGATGAGCTGCTCATAGGTCGCCAGGGCATTAGAAATGCGACTTTGGGCAATGTGAAGCTGTGCTTGTATGCGAAGGGCATTGCGGCGCAGTTCAAAGGGCAGACTTTGGAGGAGCGAACGGTGAGCATTCAGTAGCTTTTCCGCTTCGGCAAAGGCGCGCTTTTGTAAGTACAGCCCTGCCAGTCCGATAACGGCTTGCCCGCGAGCGACTTCGTCTTGTTGGGCTTGGTTCAGTACCTCTTGGTAGAGGTTTTCCGCTTCGCGTAGCCGCCCATTGTCGGCGTACAAGGCAGCCATATTAGCGGTCGCGGCGAGATAGACCGTACTTGGCGGCTCCAAGAGCCAGTGTTTTAGCTTTTGGTTATAAGCGGCTTTGGCGGCTTGGAGGGCTTTCTCGCCGTATCGCAGCGCCATGGAGAGGTTGTTTTGCTCAGCGGTGATATAAGCGAGTTGTAGATAAGCGACCGCTGTGAGGAGGGGATGATTGAGCTGGTCAGCTATCTCAGCGGCTTGGGCAGCATACGATAAGGCTTTGGAAAGGTCGCTTCTCACAGAGATCCCCGCTAATCCTAAGTAAGCCCTACTGCGCAGGAATGGAAAGGCTTCTATACCAGCTACCCGTTCATACAGTACGGCAGCGGAGTCAGCGCGACCGAGCCGATACTGCGCCTGTGCAAGTACAAGTATTGCATGGAGACGCAGCGAGTCTTTTTCTGCCCGCTTCCCGATTATAGGGTGCAGGAGCCGTGGTATGCCTTCTACAAAGTCTCCTCGTAGCCAAGTGTGCGCCAGTAGGAGCGCCGCTTGATGCTCTTCGTCAGGGGTATGAGCTTCTACAAGGGCTTTATAAGCACACGGACCCAGACATGCTAAGTCTTCGCCACAATCCTCACAGGGCGCCGCATAGCTTAGAATGAGCCACGCCCATAAAATAAGCAGCTTTTTCATAGGCTGAATGGATCAAAACTATACTGGATGTAATAAATCCCCCCAATCCGCGGTCCGCCCGGCACCTGTATGTGATAGAAGTTCAGGAGGTTCTGGGCGCCGAGCCGCAGTTCGCTATGCCACTTAGGCAGGCGATAACTAACCTGCGCATGCAGGAGGTTATAGGTTGGTACGATGCCTTTGTAGTTCGGAAACTCAAAAAGATAAGCATGTACCCACTGATACCATAGCTGCGCGCTCCAACGGCCGAGGTTTTGGAGGGAAATACCAGCGTTGACGCGGTGAGGTGGGGTGTTGAAGAAGATATGTAGGTCAGGGTCTAAGGCTTTTGCTTCTTCTAGCCCCCATGCTTGGGCATAGCCGTAGTTGGCATTGAGTAGGAGATGACGGCTCACGCGGTACTGTAAAGCCACCGTAATGAACTGTGCCTGCGGCGTGCCGGGGATATTGTAGTAGCGTCCATAAAGGGGAGAGAGGGTATTGTTTTCCACATCCTGAGGCGTGAGGGTCTGGGTAGGGTCTTTTGGACCATACAAGCGGACGTTCCCATGAAAGTCCCGATACCGCTGATAGGCATAGGTGAGGTCTATAAGGAGCTTTTGTTCAAAAAAGAGATGGCGCGCTCCGATCTCAAAGCTCTGGACTTTTTCTGGGCGGATGCCGTTGATGGGGAGGCTGCGCAGGAGCTTAGCGGCTTCCTCTACGGGAACGCCTTGGGCTCGGGCAGCGCGGAAGGCTTCTACGGAAGATTTGGTATAGTTATTTGTACCGGCGATACCCAGAGCGCGATCGGTCTGAGGCAGTGCACCGACCAATCGGGCATCCGTTTGTAAGTTGATGAAAAGGGCTTCATTGAGCGGATTACGGAAGCCCATCTGATAAGCAGCTCGTAGGATGTGATTACCGCTTTTGTCCCAGCTCCAGCTTATCGCTGTGCGAGGGGTGATTTGTCCTGTGAGGTACTGACGATAATCGTATCGGGCGCCAAGGGTGAGTTGTAGGCGATCATTTATAAATGTTCGGCGCGTTTGCAGGTAAGCGCCTGTTTCCCAGTTGTAGATAGGTTTGCCTAAGGTATCTATGAAGATGGTGCCGCGGGAGTTTATCTCAAAGACCCTAAAGCTACCGCCGACGATGGTTTGGAGATTCCAGACGGAGGGGAGTTCGTATTGCCCTTCGGCGTGATGGAGGGCGCATCGGTCTACAAGCAGGGCGCCTCCTTGGGTGACGGGAATCTTGCCCAGAGAATCCACCAATCTGCGGAGTTCGGGGCTGCCGGGCGCCGGGCGTGCCGTGCCGATATCCCACCTGCCCCCTAAAATCGCCGCTACTGGTGCAGCAGAAGGTAAAGTTGCCAAAAAGCGTGTGTCGCTATCGGCTAACCAGCGTGCGCCGGCATGGTCGCCCATTTGGGGGACAGGGCGCCCATAGTGCGCCTCAAATGCCGCCCGATCCTGCGGTGAAATCCCCTGATCCAAAAAGCCTGCATACGTCACCAGATACTGCCTAAACCAGTCAGCGTGTGGTTTCACTGCATTCAAAAGGTTAGCGCCGAGGATGCCCAGCGGCATAGAACGCCCGCCATTTTCGTGGATAGTGTATAGGCGCAGAAAGCCCCGCGCATGGGTCAGCTCGGCTTTGTAAGCATGGAAAAGGAAGTTTTCCAGGGCATAGCGGGTATTAGCTTGATAGATGGTGCGTCCATTAGCCACATGAAAGGTAAACTGTCCCATCAGTTGGTCTGTGAAGCGATAAAAGACTCCACCGGTGGCTTTACCGATTCGTACCTGGGTAGAGACAAGGTCCTTTTCCATATAACCAGTGCGGCTGAGATAGAAGGCTGGGAGAGGACGCCCATCAGCGAAAGGCAGCGGGAGGTTGTTCAGGAGGGTTCGGGCGTCGTAGCCATAGCCGTTGATAGGGACGTAGCCGGGATTATCGGGTCCCGGGGTCGTATAAGGTGGTACGGCACCAGCATATACCCCGCGATCGGTTCGGTCGGTTGCCCACCAGTCTTCGCCTAATAGCCCATGGAGCGCTACTTTGACTCCTAAGCGGTTATTCCACACGTGGGCGTATCGCGCTTGAAGATCGTACATAGGGGCTGGTTCTCCGCGTTCCGAAGCGCCGAGGTGATTGACTCCTATGCGGACTTGCGCTGATAGTCCCTGGTACTGAAAAGGGTTCTTAAGCGTCGTCAGCATAGCGCCATTGAAGGCATTCGGACCATACAAAGCAGACGCTGGACCCGCTATGACTTCTACATTCGCCACATCAATCTCTGGCGCAGAGGTAAAAGGAAGTACGGGTATCTTGAGCGCTGTAGACTGCATCTCCACCCCGCCTACGCGATTGATGAGACGAGGATTTTGGGTAAAGTTGAAGCCGCGGGCATTGACCACAGGGAAAGTGATGCTCGTATGAACCACATCCACGCCCGGCAAAAACGACAGCGTCTGTGCTGAAAGTAGTCCCGGGCTTGTGCGGAGCATAAGGCTGGAGAGCTGCGACACCTGGACCGGCGACCGCATGAACTGCTCTTCTACCCGCGACGCCGAGATCACCACCTCCTGCCCTAAAATCTCCTCTTCGGCTAATCTAATCTCGGTTGGGGAAGTAGTCTCACTTCCCGGCTTCAAAGTTATTCGCTGGGTCTGATACCCCACAAAGGAAACCTCTACCGCGACAGGGATGGTGAGGGTCGTCGGTATTTGAAACTCTCCTTTGTCATTAGTGATGGCACCAATAACGGTACCGGGTATTTTGACATAAGCGCCGACCAGCGGTTCTCCGGAGTTTGCATCTAAAACTTTTCCTCTAAGGTACAAGCGCTGAGGGCTGGTCTCTGTCTGGGGACTCGGCTCGGTAGGAGATATGCGCTGAATCCTGCGTAGGATGATGTCTTGGGCATAAGCGGATGCTGCCAAAATACCGAATATCAGTGATAAATGTTTCATGCAGGCAAAAGTACGCAAAATGCTTTTAGAAGGTTGCATTAGCAGCGGCTATCGGAGAGGCGTTTTTTGTAAGTTCGTCTCATGGCAGTGGTAGAGGCGACCTATAAGGTCGTGGGGATGACCTGCCAGAGTTGTGCGGTGAGTGTGCAGACGCTTTTAGAACATGTGCCAGGGGTACAAAAGGCGGAGGTGCACTTTGCTACCCAAGAAGTCATTGTACGGCATGAAGCGGATAAGGCTACTTTTGAAGACTTGAAGGCAGCCCTGGCGCCTGCTGGCTATGAGCTTTTACCCGATGCGCCAGCGCTCCTCAAAGCGCACAAGCAGTATCTACGAAGCCTCCTCAAAAATATCCTCTGGGCGGGCGCTTTGGCGGTAGTGGGGATGGGCTTGCATCTTCTGCCCATGCATTTGCCGTATCCGATGGCGGTAGGGTATTATGTAGTGAGCTTGGTGGGGATAGTCTGGATTGGCGGGCGGTATTTCCTGCGTCCGGCGTGGCAGCAGCTTCGCATAAGACAGCTTACGATGGATACGCTGGTCTCGCTGGGATTACTGGGCAGCATGCTGCTGGGCGCCGTAGAGTTGTACCAAAAAAAGCATGGGCATTCCGTGGCAGCGGGGGCGGAGATACTATTTTTTGTGCTGATTGGGCGATACTTGGAGGAGCGGGCGCGCCATCGGGCACAGGGGATTTTAGAAAGTCTCTCCATGCTCGCTGTACCCACAGCTCGGAAAGTCTCATCTGCCGGTACAGAGAATGTACCTACTGCATCCCTCGCCGTCGGTGACGTAGTGGAGGTGCAGCCGGGAGAAACCGTCCCCGTGGATGGGATTATCGTTTCAGGAGATGTATCCATCTCTGAGAGCCTCCTGACGGGAGAAGCCCTTCCGGTGGAAAAGTCCATCGGCGACCGCGTGTGGGCAGGTACCCATGTGCTGCTGGGTACAGTGCGCGTGCGCGTGGAAGTGCCTGTACAGGAGACCTTCTTGGCGCAGCTTATTACCCGAGTACAAAAGGCACAAAGTAGCCGTGCGAAGCTACAGCGATTGGCAGACCGCATCTCAGCGATATTTGTGCCTATTGTCATCGGTCTGGCGATTGCTACCATCATCTATCATCTCTGGCGGGGAGCAGAGGGGACTTTTATCTGGGAGCGGGCGCTGAGTGTATTGGTAATCTCCTGTCCGTGTGCGCTCGGACTGGCGACCCCTATCGCCGTACAAATGGCTATCGGTAGCGCCGCTGGGGCTCAAATGCTTCTGCGTGAAGTCGCCCAGCTTGAAAACCTTCCCCATGCGACTGTATGGGCTTTTGACAAAACCGGTACGCTCACCAAAGGTGAAGCGTATGTCAAAGAAGCGCATTGGTACGCACCGCAGGAGGCGTCCTACCTACTTGCCGCAGTCCGACGCAGCCAACATCCCCTCTCCCAAGCCTTAGCCCGATATCTTGCGCTCCATCATTCCGCGGTTTCGGAGGATTTTCATTTCACTGAGCTGCCCGGCAAGGGCATTATTGCCACTTTCTCTGACCGAAAGCTCTACATTGGCAGCCCCCGCTGGATCGCCGAGAAACATCCAGATTTACCTGTGCCAGAGACCACAGCTATCGCCGCTGCTACGCAAGAACGGATTGTAGCCCTCTTCACTTTGGAGGATGAGCCGAGGATAGGGCTCAAGCCGTTTTTGATGAAGCTCCGTAAGAAGGGGCGCAGACTCGTGCTTTTGACGGGCGACCCTTCGTCCGTAGCAGAGACCCTCGCCGATGAACTTGGATTTGATGAAGTGCACAAAGGCATGTCGCCTTTTGAAAAAGCCCAGTGGATAGATACCCAGCAAAAAGCGGGGGTGCGTGTGGCTTTTGTGGGGGATGGGCTCAACGATACGCTGGCACTCCAGACGGCATATGTGGGTATCGCTGTCTATCGCAGCGCAGGGGCGGCGACACAAACAGCGGGGATTGCCCTACTGCGGGATACAGAAAGTGCTTTGCCTGCCCTTTATGACCTCAGTGTGCGCTTGCGCCGCATCGTGATGCAGAATCTCCTATGGGCTTTTGGCTATAACCTCACTGCTATACCTGTGGCGATGGGACTTTTGCCAGGAATAGTCTTGTCTCCGGGAATAAGTGCGCTGCTGATGTCGCTCAGTTCGCTTACGGTGGTGCTAAATAGCCTGCGCTTGCGCCTGCGCAGCTAATAATACCAAAGTGGCGCATTACTTTGCCTTTTGAGGGGTGCGGCAGCGCCGAAGGCGCCGCCGCACCCCGCTAGATAACCCATGCACGTCAGTACTTTATGCTCACGACAGGTGAAGCATAAAAAGCAAAGCAAATCCAGAGCTTTGGTATTATCTCATGGACCTGTCATCGGAATCATCGTGAGCTTTTCAAAGAGAGGTAGGGTATGCTTACCTTTGCCGCAGATGTGGTGGAGGTGGATCATCATTAGTGGTCTTTTGTGGGGGCAAGATACGCTGTATCTTACTCTTCAAGCCGCAGAAGAGCGATTTCTGGAGAGAAACCTGCTTCTTATCGCGCAGCGCTTTCAGATAGAGGCGGAGCGGGCACTGGTGTGGCAGGCGCGCTTGTGGCCCAATCCCCAACTGACAATAGAGCAGTTAGACCCCTTCACGCAGGCAGAGGCACCCCTCCCCCCTATATGGTCTTCTCCGCGCATCAATCAAGTCACTGGTACTTTTTCACAGACCATTCTCACTGCCCGCAAGCGTTTGAAAGGTATAGCGCTGGCGGAGGCGTCCCTGGCGATACAAGAAGCTGCTTTTGCAGAGGTGCTGCGCCAGTTGCGCTATGAGCTGCGCACGGCTTTATATGGATTGCAGCGCGATCAGCTTCTCTTAGAGCTTTTACAGCGTCAGTACAGACTTTTGCGGCAGTTGGCAGAAAGGTACCGGCAGCTCAGTGCCAGCGCGTTAGTGCCGCTGCCTGAATACCTACGCATAGAAAACCTCGCTCTCCAAGTCCAATCCGACCTGCGTAGTGTGCAGC
>CAZZMF010000013.1:0-11585 GCA_964655255.1 uncultured Sphingobacteriaceae bacterium | reverse complement strand
GTCATAGTATATCTCACTGGGTGATACTGCTTCGGTGGATGGTGGAGCGGACTCTTGCGTGGATAGGGCAGTTCGGTACCAAAGTCCCACATTTGCTTTACAGATTACGTGGGGCGCGGCAGCGCCTTCGGCGCTGCCGCGCCCCCTCAAAAAACAAAGTAATGCGCCTCTTTGGCAAGGGGTCTCTCCAAAGCCTACGAGCCTCCCTACCCGCAGAATACTCGTTTCGTCCTATCTACCTTCGCACCGCATGACACGCAAAGCCTGGCTGGCAGTACTGGTAGCGACGCTGGGGTACTTTGTAGATATTTACGACCTTATTCTCTTTTCGGTAGTGCGGGAAGCAAGCCTTAGGGACTTAGGATACAACGAGGTAGAGCGCTTGCGCTATGGTGTGTGGCTTATTGACCTGCAAATGATTGGCATGCTGGTTGGAGGGCTTTTATGGGGCATCATAGCAGACAAACGGGGGCGGCTCTCCGTGCTTTTTGCCTCTATCATCACCTATTCCGTGGCTAACCTCTTGAATGGACTAGTAGAAAGCGTATATGGCTATGCAATATGGCGGTTTATCGCAGGGATCGGGTTGGCAGGCGAACTCGGTGCTGGAGTAACCTTAGTAGCCGAGCTTATGCCAGCTCACCTGCGGGGATGGGGCACGACAATAATCGCCACCTTGGGCATCTTAGGGGCAGTCGTTGCGAGTTTGATAGGAGATGCTTTCCACTGGCGAATGGCATACTTCATCGGGGGTGGCATGGGGCTGGTACTCCTTCTGCTGCGCATCGGCGTCGGTGAATCCGGACTTTTTGAGTCTTTACGCCGCACGGCACATGTACCCATGGGCGACTTTTTTCAGATTTTCCGAAAGCGGGAACGCTTCGCCCGCTATGTTTATGCTATCCTCGCAGGCGTGCCTATCTGGTATGTGATTGGTATTTTGATTACTTTTTCCCCTGACCTCTTTCGCAAAGCGCAGCTGAATGTCAGTGCTGGACGAGCTGTGATGTTTGCCTATATCGGTTTATCTGTGGGGGATTTACTAGCGGGTATCTTGAGTCAGATTCTACGCAGTCGCAAAAAACCCGTCTTAATCTGGGTAGGCGCATCCGCGTGTTTGAGCGTATTGTATAATCTTTTGCCATTCTCGCAAGTGGAGAGCGTTTATCTCATGGCGCTCTTTTTGGGGCTTTTCTCAGGATACTGGGCAGTACTGATAACGAGTGCAGCGGAACAGTTTGGTACAAATATCCGCGCCACTGTCGCCACCAGCGTCCCTAACTGGATACGCGGTTCATTGGTGCTTTCTACCCTGCTGTGGAATGCCTTTCAGTCCTTTTTTACGCTGCGCCATAGTGCGCTAATCGCTGGGTTGATACTCTTTGCTATCGCCATATGGTCGGCGAGTCGTCTGCGGGAAACCTTCGGGGTACCGCTGGACTTTTTGGAAGAGGATTAAGAGGCAGACGCTTTTAGATGGCTATAGTCGTAATAGGGGAGGTACTCGCAACGGGTATCCAGTTCTACGCCAAGCTGATGAAAGAGATTGAATAGCCCGAGGAAGGTTCTATTGAGGAAAAGAAAGTCCCGAAGACCGCGCAACTGCCGGGTACGGGCGATTTCTTCACCGACGGCATTGAGCTTTTCAAAGTATTCCGTTTCCCGAAAGTCCATGCGTCCCAGCCGGTATGGTGTAGCCAGCACCTGCGCAAACCGACTGAAAAGATCGCGCACATATTCCCGCTCTTCAGGCGTGTCCGTGGGGCGGTAAATAGCCAGTTTCTCAAAAAGCTCGTCAAGCCTTTTGCGGTTTTTAGGTTCATAGACCTTAGGGTCGCCCAAGGCAAAATAGGCCTTGTACAAGTCGTCGGGGATAAGCTTTGTACACCCAAAATCTATTACTCCCAGTGTGCCGTCGCTACGGAAAAGGAAGTTGCCGGGGTGAGGGTCGGCATTTACTTGACGCAGCTTGTGAATCTGGAAGTTATAGAAGTCCCAGATGTACTGTCCGAAGCGCTGCTTTTCTTCATACGGGGGATTAGAGGCAAGGTATTCGCGCAGGTGAAGCCCGTCCAACCACTCCATCGTAAGCACTTTGTCGCCGCAGAGTTCGGGGTAGTATTCAGGGAAGCGAAGGTAAGGAATGTCCTTACACAACTCTTTGAAGGCAAGGGAGTTAGCAAGTTCTTTTCGGTAGTCGGCTTCCTCCAAAAACTTTTCCTCCATTTCCTGAATGTACGGCTCAAGCTCTTCCAGAGGAATTTTCGTAATACGCGGAGCGAGAGCCCGAAAGATCTTCATATCAGACTGAATAGACTCAGCCACGCCGGGATACTGGATTTTGACAGCGAGCTTTTTGCCATCTTTCCAAGCCTCATGTACCTGCCCCAAAGAAGCCGCTCGAATAGCATGGATGTTGAACTTATCAAAGACTTTTTCGGGGGGCTGTCCAATACTGCGTTTGAAGACTTGCACGACCATCGGACCGCTCATCGGAGGCACGCTGTACTGAGCATTTTGCATCACTTCTACAAAAGACTTGGAGAAGTTTATCGTATCCAAAGAAATGGTCTGAGCGACTTTGAGGGCAGAGCCGCGCAGTTGTGTGAAGGTCTTGAGAAGGTCTTCCGCGTTTTCCCGGTCTAAGTCGTCCTGAGAGACTTCTTTGCCAAGAAGCTTTTTAGCTTGGTGTTTGACGACATTAGCGCCGACCCGCAGCCCCCCCTTGAGAAACTGAGATGCACGAGCAATCTTGCTCGTCGGTAGCTTCTCTTGCTCTTCGGACTTTGCCATAGTGGTGCAAAGGTAGCCGTTTTTAGTTTTTTAGAGAAGTATCAGCGGCACGCTGACTACTTAGAGCATTCTGTACTGGCAAGTACTTCTACCCCACTGATATGATTTTCATGGATGTAGAGGCGCAGTTTTTTTACTTTACAGACGGGCGGTAGGGGCACCTCACGGGTCACATATCGCCTCGGCGGGGGCAAACCCGGGATTCGGCGGGCTCTTAGGTTAGGCTCTGACATAGTAACTACCTGCGGTTTGGGCTGATAGTTTTGATAAAGAGAGCCTTCCACAAATCTTTTACTCCCCTCGCGCTTGTACTCTAACTCACCTATCCAAGCTACCGAATCACTTTTTAGCGTCTGCCAGAAATCTATGTAGTACTTTTTGAGGGCTTGCGTTTTTGAGATTTGAGGGTCGTCATAAAATGGAGAGAGGGATTCGGCTAAAATGGAAGATAGACGCTGCTGATCATGATGATGAAGCGCCTGCGCAAACGAATCCGCCAAGGCTAATGCCTGATTGCGAGCTACATAATAGTTGCGTACAGATAGCAGCACGCCTATCCCCAGCAGACCTAAAATACCAAGCACTAAAAGTATTTTTTTAGAGCGCTTAGGAGAAGAATCAGCGGATTTTTTTTCTGGCTTGCCCTCGGAGGGCACGCTAAGGATGGGAAGTTGCGTCTTAGTAAGGGCGGGATTGCGAATAGAAGGAACCGGCTCCTGCGTATCGTATTTAGGGAGGAGCGGGAGAAGGCTTGCTGCAAACTCCCTGCAAGATTGATAACGCTCTTCGCGCTTTTTCGCCAGAGCCTTTCGTAGGATGGGTTCAAAGTCTGCAGCGATTTTAGGATTCAGGTCCGCGAGGGAGGGCGGGGGCTCACTCGCTATCTTGATCAGTATTTCAAACTCTGAATACTGATTGCGGTCATAAAGCTCGCGCCCCGTGAGCATCTCAAAAAGTACCACCCCCAGCGAATAAATATCCGAACGGTGGTCTATATCCGCTGAAGACTTTGCTCGGAGCTGCTCGGGGCTCATATAAGAAACTGTGCCCAGCGTAGTGCCCGTCTTGGTCAGGGAGAGCTCCTCACCAGCTTTATCCCCCTCCGGCGCGACTATCCGCGCAATCCCAAAGTCCAGAACTTTGACGACATTATCGTTGCGGAGCAGGATGTTGCTGGGCTTGATGTCGCGGTGAATGACTCCCTTCTCATGCGCATACTGAAAAGCATCCAGCACTTGCAAAAAAATCTCTATCGCTTGCTTGGGGGGAATGGGACCTTGAAGTACGCGATGAATATACCTGTCCAAAGAAATGCCTTCTACATACTCCATGATGAGAAAGAGCCCCTCTTCTGGGCGCGCCCAATAGTCATATAGCTGCACAATATTGGGATGATTGAGCTTAGCTAAGATGAGCGCCTCCCGCTTGAAGCGCTCTTGAATACGGGGATCCCGCGCCAAATGCGGACTGATGACTTTGACAGCGACTTTTCGCCCTATCTCGGTATGCACGCCGAGATAGACTTCGCCCATGCCCCCTTGCCCGAGTAGCTTCTCTATGCGATAGTTGAGGAGCTTTTTCCCGATGAGGGTGCTCATTTCTTCCCGACCACCGGTATAATCAACTTCTGCCCAGGACGAATCTTCTCGTCTGTATTATTCGCCCGCTTAATCACCTCCACGCCAGTACCATATTTGCGGGCGATGGCGGAGAGGGTCTCTTTTTCTTTGACGATGTGGTAATGAACAGCTTTGACAGGTATTTTGAGCTTTTTGCCTTCTTGAATCTTATCGTCTTTGAGCCCATTCACACGCCGCAGGTCAGTAACCGACACGCCGAAAACTTCGGCTATCTTTCCCAGATTATCACCTTTTTTGACGGTATAATCAAAGGTGGTCTTTTTCTCGCTCGCTTTGTCGGTTTTAGCAGTAGCGGAGGCATTGGCTGTAGCTTTGGAGGATTGGCTGGGAGCGGGCGTCTCAGAAGGGGATGGGGCTTCTGACGGCGGATTAGCCAGCACAGGTGAAGGAGAAGGCATCTCTTCTTCTGTGGGGGGAGGTGGTGGACTCATGGACGACACATTATTAAGAGCGCTCGTGTCATCTACGATGATGATTTCACCTGAGCCACTGGTCGTTGATTTAGCGGATCGTCGCATAAAAATTCCAACCAGAATAGCAATCACAATAATCGCGATCCCCCCGCCAATAAGGTACTTTTGGGGCGGCAGTTTGAGATTCATACGCCCAACAAAGGTAGAGCTTTTGGCGAGGGGCTGGATGAAGATAGCAGTGATATTGTCATAGCCGCCATTCTGGTTTGCCTGCTCAATAAGAGCTTCTACTTTGGCTTGTGGAGAGGGTAAGTCCTGACGGAGGAGGATAGTTATTATCTCTTCGCGAGAGAGAGCCCCGAAGAGCCCATCCGTGCATAGGAGATAAGCTGCGCCTTTTTTGAGAGGGGTTCGCGCCACATGTGGGGTGGGAGGGGGCTGCTGTCCAAGGCTCTGGGTAAGGACATTTTTTTGTGGATGGTGAAGGGCTTGCTCCGCCGTAATAAGCCCAGAACTGAGCATTTGATGCACCAAAGAATCATCTTGGGTCAACGGGATCAAATCTGCGTCTACAAAGGCATACAAGCGACTATCCCCTACATGTGCATATACAACATGGGTGTCGGTGAAAAGAGCTACTACTATGGTAGAGCCGGGGGCTTTGGGGAGGGGGGCGGACTGAGTGTGTAGAATAATACGGTGATTAGCAGCCAGTACAGCATCCCGCAGCAGCCCCTCCAAGTCTTCGGTAGAAGGGGTTTGATTGAGATATTCCATGACGGCTTCGGCTGCCAGACGGGCAGCGACTTCGCCAGCTTCGTGTCCGCCCATGCCATCACATACAATAGCTACATATCCATGGGGTGTAGGTCCATGGAGGAAATAGTCTTCATTATTAGAGCGGACGCGTCCCGGATGAGTAGCAGCACCAACTTCTACCATTCCTTCAGGAAAGGATAGTCAGGCTGCACATACACATCTTCATACAACTCTTCAGGCGCAGGATACGGACTGGCTTCCGCAAAGGCCACCGCATCCGCTACTTCCGCAGCGACTTCCTCTTCTATTTTGTCTATGTCCTCGGGTGTGGCAAAGCCGTGCTCATACAAATAGTTCTGGAGATGGGCTATTGGATCTCGCTCCTTGTAAGCCTCAACTTCTTCGCGGGTACGATACTTTGCAGGGTCGGACATGGAGTGACCGCGATACCGATAGGTGAGTATCTCTAAAAAATAGGGACCTTTCCCTGACCTGACATGTTCGGCTGCTTTCTTCACAGCTTCATAAACTGTAAAAATATTCATCCCATCTACACGCTCAGAAGGCATATCATAAGCACATGCCAGCCTGTATATCTCGGTCACGTTAGAGCTGCGACTGACAGAAGTGCCCATGGCATACTGGTTATTTTCGCAGATGTAAAGGACGGGAAGCTTCCAGAGCATTGCCATGTTGAAGCTCTCATGGAGCATGCCTTGCCTTGCCGCCCCATCCCCAAACATCGTAACAGAGATGAGATCTTCTCCTCTGTATTTGATAGCGAATGCCACGCCTGTACCAATTCCGATTTGGGCGCCGACGATGCCGTGTCCCCCTAAAAAGCGATGTTCTGCGGAGAACATATGCATGGAGCCGCCTTTACCGCGGGAACAGCCTGTCTTTTTTCCCATCAGTTCGGCGATGATAGCCCGCATAGAAACCCCCCGAAAATAGGCGTTGCCATGCTCACGGTAGCCAGTAATGACATAGTCTTCTTTCCGAATGGCGGCTTCTATGCCCATGCCCGTCGCTTCCTGACCAATATACAAGTGAAGGAAGCCCCGAATCTTCTGTTGAGTGTAGAGTTGGGCGGCTTTTTCTTCCATGCGGCGTACCGCCAGCATCTGGCGATACCAGTAAAGAAGCTGCTCGCGCGTATAAGGCGAGGCAGTGGGAGCTTTTACCTTTGCCACGAAGCAAAGATACGCAGGTGCTGCGGGCGATAGAACTCCGGGATTTTCGCTGTTATGGATATCAGCTTTTCTCGCTTGGAGAAAGAGGCGCGGCATGGGTTGGACCTAATGCCTCAGGCAAAACCTCCGCTTTGGAAGCTATTCAAAAGTTAGCTCTGCTGCGGGGCTTTGGGAAAGAGGAGGAGATGCTGCGTTGGGGTGCGACAGCCTATCGCTTGCGGGCGCGCCTCGTAGAGGGCGTCGTAGAGCTTGTGTATGAAAAAGGCAAAGGGACCCGCCTTCTCTGGGAAGGAGAGCCCATCCAACCCTTAGCCCGATGGATCGGACGCCTCCCGGTCGTCTCTCTGCGCCCGGCAGATATAAGCTGGATAGAAGGCGCGGCTGCCGAAAGGCGCCGCTGGGCAGACCGACTGCTGAGTCAAATCTCGCCTGCGTACCTGGAAGCGCTGAGCCGCTATCAGCGCGCGCTGGATCAGCGCAACGCCTTATTACAAATGGAGACCGTCCCCTTAGCCCAGTTAGAACTGTGGGATGCCATTCTCATAGCCGAAGGACCCCGCATTCAAACGATGCGGCTCACGCTGGTAGAAGCGCTTTCACCAGTGCTGGTGGAGTTTTATAGTCGCTTTGGGGATGAGAAAATAAAGCTCTCTTACCGGCTTTCTGTGGATCCCCAAGCAGAGGCGTGGCGGCGTTCATGGCAGCGCCTTCATCCCCAAGAGCAGCGCTTGCGACGCACCTTGATAGGACCGCATGTGGAGGACTTTGTTTTGGAGCTGGAAGGCAGACCAGCGCGCGGCTACGCTTCCGAAGGGCAGAAAAAATCCCTCCTTATCGCCCTCAAATGGGCAGAAGTGGCACACCTACACCAAGGCGGGCGCCCGCCGATTTTGCTTTTAGATGATATTGGCGAAAAGCTGGACCATAATCGCCTCACTGCTGTGGGGCAGCTCAGCCGCCTCGCCACACAAACTTTCCTCACTGATACCGATGAGCGGCGAGTACGAGATACTTTCCCTGAAGTAGAGCTGATTCACACCCCTGTCCACGCCAAGTGAAAGTGCGGAGAGAGGGGGATTCGAACCCCCGAGCCCGCTTGTGGCGGGCTACCTGATTTCGAGTCAGGCCCGTTCGACCACTCCGGCATCTCTCCATCGCAAAGGTAAGCAATATACCAAAGATCTATCCCAAACTATCGGCAGAAGCCCAAAAACACCTCATTCTACCCTGATGCCCTCTTCATAAACTGCAAGCTGTAAGGAGGACGCTCATCCCACTCTACCTTTGCTGCATGGAGAGCCGGTATGCGCCCCAGCCCATAGAAGCGCGTTGGCGAGAAGCATGGACGAAATACCAAGCTTACCATAGCGAGCCTGATGCCCGTTCCCCTTATACCATCGTCATGCCTCCTCCGAACGTAACGGGCGTTCTCCACATGGGACATGTGCTCAATAATACCCTCCAAGACATTCTCGCCCGATACCATCGGATGAAGGGCTATAATGTGTGCTGGGTGCCAGGGACAGACCATGCCTCTATCGCGACGGAGGCGAAAGTGGTCGCTCGTTTGCGCGCCCAAGGACAAGATAAACGGGCACTGGGACGCGAAGGCTTTCTTCAAGAAGCATGGAAGTGGACCGAGGAGCACGGTGGCATTATCGTGCAGCAGCTCAAAACCCTCGGTGTCAGCGCCGATTGGCAGCGGTATCGCTTCACCTTGGACCCGCCGCTGTATAGAGCGGTCATAGAGACTTTCGTTCGGCTGTATAGGGATGGGCTCATCTACCGGGGCAAACGCATGATACACTGGGACCCTGTCGCCCTTACCGCCCTCTCTGATGAAGAGGTCATTTATAAAGAGCACGACTCTCAACTCTGCTATGTACGCTATCCCGCTGAAAATGGAGAATACCTTGTGATTGCCACAGTACGCCCCGAGACCATCTTAGCGGATGTAGCGGTAGCCGTGCATCCTGAGGATGAGCGTTATAAGTCTTGGATTGGGCGCAAGGTACGGGTACCCCTCACAGAGCGATTTATACCAGTGATAGCAGACGAAGCGGTAGACCCGACCTTCGGCACGGGCTGTCTCAAAGTCACGCCGGCCCATGACCCGAAGGACTACGAGATTGGACAGCGGCATGGCTTGCCGATTATAGACATTTTTACCCCCACGGCGCATCTGAATGAACAAGCAGGGGCTTTTGCAGGGCTCTCAAGAGAGGCTGCCCGCTCAAAAATCATAGAGGCGCTGGCTAATGAAGGGCTACTGGAAAAAATAGAGCCCTACAAGCACAGCGTAGGACATTCGGAGCGCACGGATGCCGTAGTGGAGCCGCGCTTATCCGAGCAGTGGTTTGTGCGGATGAAGCCCTTAGCCGAACTGGCACTGCGGGCGGTGGAGACAGGGGAGATTCGCATAGTACCAGAGCGCTTTTTGCCGACCTATCGCCACTGGTTGGAAAATGTCAAAGACTGGTGCATCTCCCGTCAGCTATGGTGGGGACACCGAATCCCAGCATGGTATGCCCCTGATGGGCGCACCTTTGTCGCTGCTACCGCAGAGGAAGCTCACGCTCAAGCCCGTGCCGCTGGCTATGACCCCACTGCCCTCCGCCAGGATGAAGATGTACTGGATACATGGTTCTCCTCGTGGCTATGGCCCCTCTCGGTATTTGATTTTTTTGAGCAGCCCGATAATCCCGACTTCCGCTATTACTACCCTACGCAAGTCCTGGTAACGGCGCCTGAGATACTTTTCTTCTGGGTGGCGCGGATGATCATGGCGGGATACTATTTTGCCAAAGAGAAGCCCTTCTCTGTCGTATACCTCCACGGCATCGTGCGCGATAAGCTTCGCCGCAAAATGAGCAAGTCGCTCGGCAACTCCCCTGATCCCTTAGACCTCATAGACCGCTACGGGGCAGATGCCGTACGCATGGGCATAGTCATGAGTGCCCCCGCCGGCAACGACCTCCTTTTTGACGAAGCCCTCTGCGAACAAGGGAAAAACTTCTGCAATAAGCTCTGGAACAGCTTCCGACTGCTGCAGCTTTGGCGCGAGCGCGCCCAGGATGAGCCACCCCATCCCCTTCATGAAGAAGCCTACCAGTGGTTTGAGCAGCGCCTTGCCCTCCTCCAAAAGGAAGTAGAATCCCTTCTCTCCGCTTACCGCTTTTATGAAGCAGCGCATCTCCTGTATCGGACGATATGGGAGGAGTTCTGCAGCTGGTACTTAGAAGCCCTCAAGCCCACTCCGAGCCGCAACCTCTTACAAAAAGTAGAAGCCCAAGCTATACATATCCTTCAACTTCTCAACCCTTTCATGCCCTACATTACTGAGGAACTGTGGCACTTGATGACTGGCGCTCCCGAAAACCGATTTATCCATGAACAGCCGCTCCCTTCAACTAAGGAAACGGTAGATTGGACGCTCTTAGATGCGGTAGACTTAGCTCAAACCGCCATCTCGCGCATCCGCCAAGCTAAGCAAGCCTTCCAACTCCCTACCATACCCGAAATCCTCGTAGAAGGCGACACTTCCGATCCGTACTTTTCTACCCTCGCGCGCTGGATAGAGCACTTTATTGGCGCCCCGCTTCGCATAGTCTCTTCACTGCCCCCGGAAAAGTTCATTCGTCTCACGGTACGCAGTACAGGGGTAAAAGCAGGCTTTGCCGAACGGGCAGTCCTCCATCAACAAGTCTTTTACCTAAAAGCCGATCTCTCGCAGGAAAAATGGTCGCAGCTTTTAGAGCTTCTCCGTAAGGAAAAGGCTCAGGCAGAGAGCTTCCGAGACAAACTCCGCCAAAAGCTTGAGAATGCCGACTTTGTGCAGAAAGCCCCCCAGGCTGTCGTTGAGAAGGAACGCAAAAAGCTCCATGATACAGAGGCTCGCCTTCAAATGCTGAACGAACAGTTGGAAGCGCTTATGGGATAAGGCACTGATATACCTCACACCGCTGGCGCCTTAGCCTATCTGGGCTAAGGCTACAAATATATTTTTAGGCGAACCTTTTTATTACCTTTGGAGGAGATGATGCGGCTTGTCAGATATGGGCTTGCGTGGGCGCCTCTGTGGCTGATGGCACAAGGGGTAGGGATCGGCATTCTACAGCCAGACCCTGCGGCGATCCTGCACCTTGAGAGCACAAGTAAAGGACTCCTTCTTCCCCGACTGACGCCGGCGCAGCGCGACGCGATTGCTAATCCCCCGTGGGGTCTGGTCATCTTCAACACCCAGGACAGCGTCATAGAATACTACAACGGACGGTGCTGGCTGCCTGCGTATGCCGAGAGCTGTGAGGACTGCAACTTTACCCTCACGGCTAACCCCACCAGCGGAACGATAGATCATATCAACACCCAGTCAGTGCAGACAACGATTACACTAACGCAGATAGCGGGCGTACCTCAGCCGATAGCGTTGCAGGTGTATTCTACGCTGCCGCCGCACACGAGTTATACTTTTTCGCCTCCCATCCTGAATGGCTCCGGCTCTGCGACCCTGACGATCAACGTAGAGCCTATCGCCCCAGCGGGTACTTATCCCATCGTCATTCAAGCTGTATGCGGCAATACCATCAAGAATGTGATTTACACGCTCACGATAGACGCCTGCTATCAGGTTGATATCCTCAATAGTACCACGGACTACAATCTCACTGCCGCTAACCCTAATATCCCGACTAATCAGCCGGTGTGTGTGATTGTACATACCCACCCGGGGGTAGAAATCAGTGCCACCAGTACGGCTAATCCTGCTTTCACTACGGGCAATCTCCATC
>CAZZMF010000012.1:9956-11695 GCA_964655255.1 uncultured Sphingobacteriaceae bacterium | reverse complement strand
TGTTGAGAGTGCGTACCTCATCTCCATAGACATTGACTCCGTTGTAGCCGGGATTTTGAGGTCCTGGTACAGTGTATATTGGGTCGGCTCCTACGTAAGTACCCTCATCCCTATAATCTGTGGCAAGCCAGTCCGTGGCGCGCAAATATTCGGCAAAGACTTTGAAAGAAAACCGCTCAAATAGAGTCTGCGCATAACGCGCACCGACCTGTAGGTAGGGACGAGGTGGCAGCTCCGAAGCAAAATGATTAGCCCCCATGCGAACAGAGGCTGAGAAACCCGGATATTGTCGCGCAGAACGAGAGTATATATCCAACATGCCGTTGAAGGCATTCGGACCATACAAAGCAGACGCTGGACCAGCGGTCAACTCCATCCTTTCTATGTCTAAATCAGGAGGAGTCAGTAAAAGCCCCACCGAGAACCCGAAAACCGGTGCCAGCATCTCTATCCCATCTACGCGCTGTACAAAACGAGCATTGCCGGGCCCGCCGAAGCCTCGGGTATTGATCATCGGAAAGTTCAGGGAATGATAGTTCACATCCACATTTTTGAGGGTAGCGAGCTGCTGAAAAATATTGGCGGCGGGAGCTGCTTGCAGTTCGCGTATGCCCAGACGGGTCACGGTTACGGGGGCTTCCAGTATGGTCTCCGGTACCCGGCTCGTACTGATAACAACCTCCTTCATCGCCAGCCCCCCTTCTCTGAGGGCAATCTGAATCCCCGTGGGTGAGGTTACCGTTACTTCCTGAGTTTCGTAGCCGACATAGCTGATTTCTAAGGTAAGGGGCAGCGTGCCCATCACTGTGAGCCGAAAGGTCCCATCTGCGCGAGAGACCGTGCCTGCCAGCGTACCTTTGACTTTGATATAAGCACCGGGGAGAGGTTCATTCGTGCTCGCATCCCGAATCGTGCCTTGTAGGGTGAGAGATTTCGGGGCTTCCGGCCTGGGTTTTTCTGGAGAACGCAGGATGTCTCGCTCCTCTTGGGCATACAGAAAGCCAGCCAGAAGGAGCACAGCGAAGTATGAAAGCTTCTGCACATGGCAAAAATAGAGATTTGGCTGTGGTAGTGCCAAAGGGTTGTGAGAAGAGAAAGGAGCGTTTGAGATGAGCCTATCTTCGTACGCTCTCGCAGGGGATATTCGTCTGACCTGACGGATGAATAAGGGGGAGCGCATCAAGCGATACTTCCGATAGCGGAAGCAAAGCAAAAAGCCTTCCCATAGCCCCCAGAAATCGCCAATCTGCGAACTGGCTGTCCGTGGTGCCCACTGCACGGAGATTTGTGCCGAAGTGGTGCATTTTTTTGTCTTTTGAAGGGGAGCGGCAGCGCTCCTTAAAAAGACCCCTACATGCCATTCCTTCATACCCTCCGTGGGTCACCAGAGAAGAGCCAACGCAGGGCTTTTCGGCATTACAACTTTGATCTTCTCCCTTCAGACACATCCTCGCACGCACAAAAAGCTTACAGGAATAGGGACTGGTACAAGATAAGCCCTACTTCGCTGGTCCTGAAAGCTTTCCGAGTTGAAAGTGTATATTTGTATCGTGCGGCGTGTATGGGCAGGTATTATTTTTTCGCTCATTTATGCGCAGGGCTCAGCAACCCAGCCAGTGCCCTATACGCTGGCAGATAGAGACCGGCTGATAAAGGTAGAAAGTGATGTAGCCGCTCTCAAAGAACAGATAGCCGACCTAAAAGCTCAAATCACTACAACGAATGCCCGCATAGACCGC
>CAZZMF010000012.1:0-9856 GCA_964655255.1 uncultured Sphingobacteriaceae bacterium | reverse complement strand
GAAATAGCCCGTCAGGACGAAAACCGCTTCTGGGTGCTGGCTGGATTGATAGGGACGCTCATGGCGTTGATTCTCTGGGACAGGCGCCAGACCCTCAGACCCATGGAACGCAAAATAGCCGAACTCCAAAGCGATTCAGAGAAGCTTCACAGTTTGATTCGTTCGCTCCAAGAGTACGCTCGCACTCACGAAGAGCTGCGGCATATCCTGCAACGATACGGACTGATATAGCCGTAAATGAACCCCAGCCCCTTCCTGATGGAGGAGCCTGCCAGACAGCGTATCACTTCATCCGACCGAACATTTGGCAGATTGGAAAAAGTCGTATATTTGCTGCATGTACGGCACGCTGACCCTGCGCCCCGAGGACATTGAAAACTGGGGCAAAAAAGTCCATGAAGAAGACCCGGAGAAGCTGGCGGAGTTTGAGGCACGCATTGCCCGGGGAGAAAAGATAGAGCCTCACGATTGGATGCCTTTTGAATACCGGCGGCAGCTTATTCGGTTGATTGAGCAGCATGCGCATTCGGAGATTATTGGTGCGCTGCCGGAGGGCACTTGGATCACCCGCGCCCCGAACTTCCGCCGCAAGCTTGCTCTCATGGCAAAGGTGCAGGATGAAGTAGGGCATGCCCAACTTCTTTATAGCGCTGCGGAGACCCTCGGCAAGTCCCGCGAGCAGATGATCAACGACCTCCTTTCTGGCAAATCCAAATACTCCAACGTCTTCAACTATCCCGCCAAGACTTGGGCAGATACGGCGATTATTGCTTGGCTTGTAGATGCTGGAGCTATTATCAACCAGACCACCAACTCCCGCGGGTCGTACGGACCGTATGTTCGGGCGCTGGAGCGCATTTGCTGGGAGGAGTCCTTTCACCTCAAATATGGGTACGATAGCGTGGTGTATCTTGCCACTGGTACGCCGAAGCAGCGCGCTATGCTCCAGGATGCGCTCAATCGCTGGTGGCGCCCGATCATGCACTTTTTCGGTCCGCCCGATACGCAGTCCGTCCATACGGAGACGCTCCTCAAATGGAAAATCAAGCTTGCCACCAATGACGAAATGCGCCAGCAGTTTTTGGACATGTATGTGCCTAAAATCTGGGAGCTTGGGCTGACGATCCCTGACCCGAACCTGCGCAAAAATCCCGAGACTGGACGATGGGAATACAGCGACCCTAACTGGGATGAGTTCTGGCGGGTGATCAACGGGGATGGTCCCTGCAATAAAGAGCGTCTGGCTGTACGCCGCTTCGCCGAAGAAAAGGGGCGCTGGGTACGGGAAGCTCTCCTCTCCCCAACCGCCCGTTATGTAACGCCACTTGCTTGATATGGCTTCTCTGGATCCACGGATTGCGCGCGCTGAGCCAGAGTTATGGAATCTGCCGCAGCGCCCCCTGCAGCCGCTGGAGCACTGGCAGACGTATGAGGTTTTCGTCATGCGCACGCGGGGCACCCATGCCCAGCATGTGGGGTCGCTCCATGCCCCAGACCCGGAGATGGCGATGATTTTAGCCAAAGAGCAATATGCCCGTCGCAGTCAGTGTGTCGCTCTCTGGGTCGTCCCCACTGACGCCATCCTCTGGACTAATCCCGAAGATGAAGACCTTTTTCTCCCCGCTACGGATAAAAGCTACCGAGAACCCCAAGGCTACCTTCATACCCGGGAGCGCATAGAGCAGTACCGCGATCGCCTCAAACCTATCCAGTCATGATAGAAGCTCTGGAAACCCTCGTCTTTTCGCTGGCAGATGATGAACTGCTGATAGGGCATCGTCATGCCGAGTGGATAGGTTTAGGACCAATCTTGGAAGAAGATATTGCCTTTGCGTCTATCGCCCAAGATGAGACGGGGCATGCGCAGGCGTATTATCAACTTCTTACGGACTTGGGGTTGCGTACGCCGGATGAATATGCCTTTCGGAGGGAAGCGCAGGCGTTTCGGAGTGCCCATCTTGTGGAACTGCCCAACTTTGACTATGACTACGGGCTGGCGCTGATGCGGCACTTTTTGTACGATGCCGCAGAGCAAGTGCGTCTGGAAGCCCTCCGACGCAGTAGCTATGATCCGCTGGCTGGATTGGCTGAGCGGCTTGCCCGGGAGGAAAAATACCACTGGATGCATGCTCGCGCATGGATTCAGCGGCTCGGGCGCTCCACCGAAGAAGCCCATCTTCGCTTGCAGAGTGCCTTAGACCAGCTTTTCCCTTATGCGTGGATGCTCTTTGAGGAAATGCCCTATGAAGCAGAGATGGTAGAGGCAGGCTGGCTGCCCCCCTCAGCCGAACTGCGGGAACGCTGGCTGACGCTGATAGCACCGATCCTCACCGACGCCCAGCTCACATGGCATGAACCCACACCGGAGCATCTCCTTGCCCTGCAGGGAGCCCGACGAGGGGTGCGCAGTCCTTACTTTGATGCCTTGTATGCCGAGATGACCGAAGTCTCTGCTTCCGACCCCGATGCAGAATGGTAAAGCGCATTCTCGTCGTCTGTACCCATAATAGCGCCCGCAGCCAGATAGCTGAAGCTTACCTACGGCACTTTTTAGCTGGCAAAGCCGAAGTCCATAGCGCTGGTACAGAGCCCCGAGGCGTGCATCCCCTCGCCCAGCAGGTCATGAGTGAGGAGGGCTTTGACCTCTCCACCCACACCTCTGACAGCATAGAAAAATACCTCGGACAGCCGTGGGACTATGTGATTACGGTGTGCGACCATGCACGAGAAACCTGCCCCTACGTTCCTGCGCAACACAATCTACATGTGAGTTTTCCTGATCCCTCGCAGGGCGACATTGAACTTTTCCGAGCGGTCCGAGATGCGATCCGAGACTGGGCACAGCGCTTCGCAGAAACGGTATGACCCCAGCTATCCCTCCAGAAACGATTCGTGAATGGCTGCGCAGCGTCCCAGACCCGGAGATTCCTCATGTCTCAGTGGTGGATATGGGGATGATTGGGGAGATTCGGAAAGAAGGGGAGACGGTGCGTGTGGAGCTGGTTCCCACCTTTGCTGGGTGTCCAGCGATAAAGCTTCTGCAGATGCAGATTGAAAGTTTGCTGCGTGAGAAAGGGCTTGAGGCGAAGGTAGAAGTGAGCTATACGCGCCCCTGGCGTCCAGAGGATATGACTGAAGCGGGGTGGGCAGCCCTGCGGCGGGCGGGCTTTGCCCTGCCAAAGCGGCTCTCCGACGACCCTATGGAAATGCTTGCTGAGGTTAGCTGTCCCCGCTGCGGCTCAGAAGCCGTCAGTCTGGTCTCGCCTTTTGGTCCTACCGCTTGTCGGGCTATCTTCCGCTGCCATAGTTGCGGCGAAGCATTTGAACTTTTCAAGCCGCCAGTATAGCGCTTTTAGCGCAGCTTTGCAGAATATGAAAGTGCACACCGCTTATCTGTGGATGCACACGCCTGAGCGGCGCGCTATCGTTCATCTGACCCCACAAATCCGAGAAGAAGTCAAAAAGTCCGGGATTCGGGAGGGACTATGTCTGGTGTCTTCTATGCACTTGACTGCATCCGTCATCATTCAGGACAATGAGCGGGGGCTACATGCTGACATATTCGAGTGGCTGGAGAAACTGGCACCCTTTCGCCCGGACTACCAGCACCACCGCACAGGCGAAGACAACGGCGATGCCCACTTGAAGAATCTCCTCACGCATTTGCAGGTGCTTATTCCCGTAACGAATGGCGATCTGGATTTGGGTCCTTGGCAGGAGGTTTTCTATTTGGAGTTTGATGGGCAGCGCCGCAAAAGGGTCGTTGTCAAGGTCATGGGCGTATAATACCAGTGCTGGGTATAAGGCAAAGGAACGCGTCACTTTGGTATTATCAGGACAGATGTACTTTTGGGCATGCGCCGACGACTATTTTTTCTGATGGGGTTAGGACTGTACGCGCAGGAAGCCCTTTTGTCGTTGGCGGATAGCCTTGCGATTTACAGCGCTAAGCCTGAGGAGTCGCTGGCTTTATACGATTCGGTACTCCGCATGCCCGGGCTACCTTCTGCTTTTTACTTGCGAGCTTATGTTGGAAGTCTTCGCCCGCTCATTAGATTACGTAAGTATGTGGAACTATATAGTCGGGCAGACACGGCAGAGGGGTTAGCACTTAGAACGGGAGATAGTCTTCAGTATGCTGAGGTGCTCTCTACGAGAGGGGAGGCCCTTGCCCGACAGAATAAATACGCCGCAGCAGAGACGCTTTTGCAGAAAGCGATTAGCATTATGGAGGGGCGATACAGTTCTACGGCTGCCTATGCACTGGCACTTCACAGAGTAGGGTTATTACGATATCTTCAAAGGAAGTACGAGGAAGCTGAAAACTGGTATAAAAGCGCATTAGATGTGTGGGGGCGTGTAAAAGGGCCCAATCATCCTGAGTATGCAGCTACCTTGAATAATCTGGCGGTTGTATATCATGCTCAGGGGCGATATACTGAGGCTGAAAAGCTATTCCTAGAAGCTAAAATGATCCGAGCGCGTTTGCAAGGTACAGACCATTCCGATTATGTCGCTACCCTGAACAATCTAGCACTTGTATATTACATGCAGAGGCGCTATTCCGAAGCCGAAAAACTTTATTTAGAAGTGAGAGAGATTCGGGCGCGAGGGCTTGGGACGGATCATCCCGACTATGTCTCCGCCCTTGATAACCTGGCGCTGGTGTATTATGCTCAGAGGCGGTATGCCGAAGCCGAAAAGCTGTACCTGGAAGCCAAAGCTATACGCGATCGGGTGCTCGGGACTAACCATCCCGATTATGCCAGTATGCTAAATAATCTGGCGAGTGTGTATGAAGCGCAGGGACGGTACGCCGAAGCTGAAAAACTACATCTGGAAGCCAAAGCGATCCGGGCGCGACTGCTTGGGACGAATCATCCTGACTATGCTACCACGCTCCATAATCTGGCAAGCATATATAAAGCGCAAGGACGATACGCAGAAGCTGAAAAGTTATATTTGGAAGTAAAAGAGATTTGGGCACGAGTGCTTGGGACGGATCATCCCAACTATGCCAGCGCGCTGAATAATCTAGCGCTTGTGTATTTTGCCCAAGGGCGCTATACCGAAGCCGAAAAACTTCTCTTAGAAGTGCGAGCGATTCAAGGGCGAACACTGGGGACTGGTCATCCTGACTATGCTGGCACGTTGAATAATCTGGCGAATGTATATTCTGCCCAAGGGCGTTATATAGAAGCTGAAAGGCTATATCTGGAAACTAAGGCGATCCGGGCACAAGTGCTTGGAACTGACCACCCCGACTATCTTAGCGTTTTGAATAACCTGGCAAATGTGTATTCTGCTCAGGGGCGGTATGCCGAAGCCGAAAAGCTGTATCTGGAGGTGAGAGATCTCCGAGCGCGAGTACTCGGAACTGATCATCTTGCCTATGCCACTACCCTGAACAACCTGGCAAGCATGTATGTAACTCAAGGGCGATATACCGAAGCCGAAAAGCTATACTTGGAGGCGAAGGCGATTCGAGCACAGGTGCTTGGGACAGACCATCCCACTTACCTCAGCACGCTGCATAATCTGGCAGGTGTATATGATAACCAAGGGCGCTATGTAGAAGCTGAAAAGCTCTACCTACAAGTTAAGACGATTCGGGCACGAGTGCTTGGAACCGACCATCCCGACTACGCCAGTACCTTGCATAATCTAGCACTTGTGTATTCCGCCCAAGGGCGCTATGCCGAAGCGGAAAGCTTATATCTGGAAGCCAAAGCCATTCAGGAGCAAGTACTCGGCACGGAACATCCCGATTACTCCAGAACGCTGTATAACATAGCCAATCTATACACTCAGCAAGGCTTTTATGGAAAAGCAGATACCTTCTGGAGGGAGACCATTCAGAAAGCCTTTGCTCTTATAACTAAGGACTTTCTCTACCTTCCTACGGCTCATCGGCAGCAGTTGTTAGAAAACCTTCTTTTATCTCGTATTTGGGGCTTCCAGCGGTATGTAGCCCAGCGCCAGACCACTGCCTTTATAGAGCAGGGGTATCGTGTCGCCCGCAGTATAAAAGGACTTCTGCTCTCTTCTACGGAAGCGATGAAGTGGTTGGTGGAGGGGCGAAAATCGGACACCACGCTCCAGCGGCTATATGGGGACTGGCGGCGGCTGTCGGAACAATATGCGGCTTTTGCAATGCGGGATGATTACAAGACAGCGGATTCTCTTTTTGCGCAGGCTTCTGCCGTAGAACGGGACATCATCCAGCGCCTGCCCGAACTGAAAGCTTTTTTTCCTGACCTTGTGCGGGAGCCGCTTTATCCGCCGCTTGGCAAGGGAGAAATCGCCATAGAAGTGGTGCGTGTGCCTTTTGAGAAAAGCGACTCAGTTTTATATCTTTTCTACCTTGTGGAGGGGAAGGGGAGACCTATTCGCTTGTATGTGCATCGCGTAGATAGTGCGTGGGAACGGCAAGCCACAATAGCGTATGAGATATTATGCTCACCGGTGGCGACGGTGACGGGGACAGCGTATCAGTTATTGTGGAGCTTCATAGACTCTCTTTTGCCGCGGGGGACGAAAGTGATATATTTTTCACCTGATGGGATATACTACCGTGTAAATATAGCATCACTGTATGATGGGCAGCGGTACTTGATAGACCGGTATGATGTGCGGTATCTTGCGACGACGCGTCGGCTCTTTGTGAATCGTCCGAAGCTGCCTACAAGTAAGCCGGTGGTGATAGGCAATCCGGACTTTGGGGGGCAGGTAAGAATGGGAGCGGAGGTACAACTGCGCAGTTATCGGACTTTTCTGGGGGGCATACCGCCGCTACCAGGAGCGGAAGAGGAAGCGCGGCGGGTAGCAGCGATATTAGGTACGGAAGCGGTGACGGGAGCAGCCGCTACGGAAGAGTTTGTAAAGGGGTTGTCCAGTCCTCAAGTGCTTCACATAGCAACGCATGGGTACTTTATGGGCACAGGAAAGGCGCCGATGTTGGAAGGGGGTATTTTACTGGCACAAGCGGCGCTGTGGGATAGTTTGTATCCTCCACTGGGGGTGGAAGATGGTCGCCTTACAGCGCAGGAGGCGGCTACTTTGAATCTTTTGGGGACAGATTTAGTCGTACTGTCAGCATGTGAGACTGGGTTAGGGGAGGTGAGAGGAGAGGGGTTATATGGGCTTCAGCGGGCATTTTTGGAGTCAGGGGCGAAGCGGACGATCACAGCGCTATGGCAAATAGATGATGAGGCCACGCGGGAATTGATGGAGAGTTTTTATCGGCGGTGGTGGAGACAGACCTCTGTCC
Source organism: uncultured Sphingobacteriaceae bacterium (assembly GCA_964655255.1). Classification (GTDB taxonomy): domain Bacteria; phylum Bacteroidota; class Bacteroidia; order SpSt-205; family SpSt-205; genus SpSt-205. The sequence continues at coordinate 2,586 of CAZZMF010000012.1, read as the reverse complement.
GCACTCAGGGAAAGAAAGCAGATGCAGGACAGCGGATAGATGCCGTTTTTATAGAAACGCTGCGAGGATTTCGTCAGAAGTATCCTGCGCCGTACTACTGGGGCGCATTTGTGCTGATGCGCTGACGAAGGGACACCAAAGTCTTCATGGGGTGGCGGCGGCGCCTTCGGCGCCGCCGCCACCCCTCAAAAAGTAAAGAAACGCTCTAACTGCTATGCCACCCCTACCCGCAGACTTTCTACATACCTGCGCCAAGCTTCGGGTACAGCTTGTCCAGGTTTGCGCGCACCAAATATCCAGAGCACTTCTTCGCCCTTGGGTCCGAAAGCCTCCACAGAATAAATGTCTCCCTCCTGTGTAGGCTTACGCACGAGATAAACTTCGCAAATGCCCGCAGGATCTATGTGGAGATTGAAGTCAGGATCAAGCACATTCAGCCAGCCGCGAGCAGGGGATACCATTCGCACTGTACCCGTGTAGATGTGATGAATGCCGGCGTTCCCAACGAAAAACATGATAGGTGTCTGACTTTCCCGTGCCCATTCCAAAAGATCATGGATAGTTGAGGGCGCGAGTCGCCAGGTGTGTCGTCCCTCAGCGACCTTCACAGCTGAAAGGCGATCTATCCCAAAGCGACGCAGCAATCCAAAAAACTCATGGGTATCTGTCAGGTTATCCCATTCGCGCAGGAAATCTTCCGTTTTACCAGGAGGCAAGGGTATCCGTTCCGTTGGCTGAGAGGGTGGGGTAAGAGGCTCGGCTTCGGGGGTTTGATCGTCGTGTCTGTACTGGGCTACGAGCGCTTCCCATCGAGCGACCTGTTCGGCAGCAGTGAGGTAGACTTTGTGAAGGGCTTCTCCCCAAGGGGAAAAAAACTGTAAGCTATACAGAGGTCTTCCATCTTTTGCGAAAGACCGTACGGCGAAAGCATGCCGCCATACGCTGAGATAAATCCGCAAGTCTATGGTAGGACTATTGAAGATAGCGGCGCCGCGTTCGGTATAGGGTGCAGGGTAAGTGCCAATGGTTTCTATGACTACCCACTGATTGCGGCTCAGGGCTTTGAGAGGACCCAGGGTAGGGAGGGCTTCCAAGAGGGCGGGTATGTCCGGCCGCAAACGAATCACCTGTCCACCGGCATCCAGCCGGAGGAGGTGCATTTCACTCACGCCGAGGCGCTCAGCCGCATCTCGCAGGTACAAATGAGGCTCTCTTTGCCGCAGAACTTCGTATGCGGCGCGCAGTTCAGACGCGCTTAGCATGCCCAAAGGTAGCTATTTAGACTAAATACAAACTCACCAAATCCCCCTCAAGCTCCTACCTTTGCAGCATGGCAATCAAAGTGGGCATCAATGGCTTCGGACGCATAGGACGGCTTGTATTCCGTGCCCTCATAGAGAAGCCCGACGTAGAAATCACCCAGATCAACGACCTCACGGATGCCGCTACCCTGGCGCATTTACTCAAGTACGATTCCGTCCATGGGCGCTTCCCTCACCCTGTCCAAGTGGAAGGCAACTACTTGATTGTCAAAGGCAAAAAGATTTTGGTTACAGCGGAAAAAGACCCCGCTAATCTTGGCTGGGACAAAACGCAGACGCAGATCGTGGTGGAGTCTACGGGGGCTTTTACGGATGGCGCGCAGGCGCGCAAGCACCTCGCCGCAGGTGCTCAGAAGGTCATCATATCAGCCCCGGCGTCAGGGGATATTGATGCCACGGTAGTTTTAGGGGTCAATGACCACATCTTGACGCCCGAGATGAAGGTTGTTTCCAATGCTTCGTGTACCACGAACTGCTTGGCGCCGATGGTGAAAGTACTGGATGAGGCTTTTGGGGTAGAGCAAGGCTTCATGAATACCGTTCATGCTTACACGGCGGATCAGCGCCTTCAGGATGCGCCTCATAAGGACTTGCGGCGGGCACGGGCAGCCGCCCTAAATATCGTTCCAACTACCACAGGTGCCGCCAAAGCTGTAGGGCTTGTTTTACCGCACCTCAAAGGCAAGCTGGACGGCATCGCTCTTCGCGTACCAGTGCCGGACGGATCTGTAACTGACTTCGTCGCTATCCTCAAAAAGCCTGCCGACAAAGCCGCTATCAACGCCGCCTTCAAAGCCGCCGCCGAAGGTCCCCTCAAAGGCATCTTAGAATACACCGAAGACCCTATCGTATCCTCCGATATCGTCGGCAATCCGCATTCGGTCATATTTGATGCCCTCTCCACGATGGTCATAGGAAATATGGTGCGAGTGCTTGGCTGGTACGATAATGAATACGGCTACTCCCATCGTACCGCAGACTTAGTGGTGAAACTAGCGCGTCTGTCTTGAGGATGCAGAAGCTCCCCTCGCTTAGAACTGCCCAACTCGGTGGGCGCCGCGCCTTTGTGCGGGTAGACTTCAACGTCCCCATAGAGAATGGACGCATCACCGATGACCGGCGAATCCGCTCGGCACTCCCTACCATACGCTACCTTTTAGAAAGTGGCGCCGCAGTCATCTTGTGCTCGCATTTAGGACGCCCAAAAGACGGGCAGCCCGACCCTAAATATTCCTTAGAGCCCGTACGAGCCCACCTTGCCACC
>CAZZMF010000011.1:0-11981 GCA_964655255.1 uncultured Sphingobacteriaceae bacterium | reverse complement strand
GAATAGATTGGACCGGGCAGTTGTATGCTCGCCACCTGTGCGAAGCGCTGCGGCTCATAAGCGCAGACTTGAGTTTGGCTTGCAGCGAGGATGAAGGCACTGCCTACGGCTACATGGGTATATCCTCCCGCATGCGCAATAGTTTCCCACTGAGGCACGAAGGTACTTTTAGATTGGCTGCGGGCAATCCGCAGTCCCGAAGCACATGCTAAACATAGCCTATCTTTTTCCCAAAATGAACGCACTTGGGAGCAAGTTTCGTTTAGGTTTATAGTTTGAGAGGGATGGAGTTGCTTTCCTTGGAAAAGATACAGCGTCTGCCCGTGCAACGCCAAAGCCATCATACCCCATGGACTACTCGTGATAGATCGCACGCTATAAGGGAGCTGTACAAGGGTAGTATCCGCAGATACCCACCACAAGGAAGAGTCTATACGGAGGTAAGAGCCGAGGTATTGTGGTGAGAAGGCGGTGTCCTCATCCCATCCGCAGCCAGTCAGTATGCCCAGCGCAGCCAGAGCGCCCCCCAAGTGAAGCCACCGCCAAACGTAGCTAAGATTAGGTTGTCGCCTTTGCGCAGTTGGCTTTCGTAGTCGTATAGGCATAGAGGCAAGGTAGCTGAGGTTGTATTGCCGTAGCGTTCAATATTCATCATGACTTTTTCCATTGGCAACCCGAGGCGCTGGGCAGTGGCTTCTATAATGCGGCGATTGGCTTGATGGGGCACAAAAAAGGCAATATCATCGGGAGAAAGGTTGTGCTTTTGCATAAGGGCTTCGGAGACGGCAGCCATCTGAACTACGGCGTGTTTGAAGACTTGGCGTCCCTCTTGATAAACATAGTGAAGGCGTTGGCGCACAGTACGCACAGAAGGTGGCAATACACTGCCCCCAGCTTTCATGTGGAGGTAGGCGCAGCCTGCGCCATCGGCTTGGTGTAGATAGTCCATGACGCCGACATCTTCATCGGTAGGCTCTAAGAGCACCGCTCCCGCCCCATCTCCGAAGAGTACACATGTCGCTCGGTCGCGATAGTCAATAATGCTGGACATTTTATCGCTCCCAATAACCAAGGCGCGTTCTACTCTTCCAGCGGCGATGCTATCCGCAGCGATGCTTAGGGCATAAATGAAGCTACTGCATGCCGCTTCCAAATCAAATCCCCATGCTTTATGGGCACCGATGGCATGAGAGACAATATTGGCGGTGGCGGGAAAAGGGTGCTCAGGCGTCACGGTAGCTACAATAACCAGATCTATCGTCTGTGGGGAGATGCCGCGCCGCTGAATAGCTTGTTGAGCGGCTTTGATAGCCATGTAGGCGCTGCCTTTGCCCCTTTCTAAAATACGCCGCTCGCGTATGCCAGTGCGCTCTATGATCCACTCATCGGAAGTATCTACAAGCTTCTCTAAGTCTGCATTAGTGAGGCGCTTTTCGGGTAGGTAGGCGCCGACAGCAGTAATAGCCGCCCTACGCATGGAGTTGAAAGGCTGAAGCTATCTTTTCAGTAAGGCGCGCTTCTACGATGGCGACCGCCGTACGGATCATATTCCGAAATGCCTTCGGCGAAGAAATGCCATGTCCAATAATCACGTGCCCTTGGGCTCCAATAAACGGCAGCCCACCTATGTTTTCGTAGTTCAAACGCTCCAATATAGGATTATAGGGGACTTTTTCTCTGAGCAGTTCATAGAGCGACTCCCCGAACTTGAGCAGGATGTTGCCCACAAAGCCATCTGTGACATACACATCAGCAAAGCCTTGACTGAGGACTCGTCCTTCGGCGTTACCTACGAAATGGATATGAGGATTCTGCTGTAAGAGGGCATAGGCTTGTTGAGCGAGCAGGTTGCCTTTGCTAGGCTCTTCACCGATATTGAGGAGGGCGACGCGCGGACGCTCAACGCCCATGACTTCTTTCATATACACTGTCCCCAACTGCGCAAACTGTACCAAGTGTTCGGGTTTGCAATCTACATTTGCGCCAACGTCGCAGATGAGGGAGTATTGATTCTCTGAATAGGGATAGAGGGCTCCTAAGGTTGGGCGTGAGACGCCGGGGAGGTTGCCTAGCTTGAGGACGGAAGCGGCGACGATGGCCCCTGTATTGCCTGCGCTGATGAAGGCGTCTGCTTGTCCTTGCTTGAGGGCATGGATACCTACCGCAATAGAGGAATTGGGTTTCTGGACGATAGAACGGGAAGGGTTTTCATGCATATCTATCACCTCGCTGGCAGGCAGAATATGGACATTACCGTTGAGGGGCAAGCCGATTTTTCGCGCTTCCTGTTCTATCTCGTGAGGTTTGCCGACCAGCCATATCTCTATATCAGCGGGCAGCTCATCAAGCGCTAGCAATACCCCCCGCAAAGGATTCTGAGGCGCAAAATCTCCTCCGAAGACATCTACTGCGATCCGCATCAAGCCTCGTCGTCTTCGGCGGTACGCAGAACCTTTTTGCCTCGGTAATACCCACTGACAAGATTGACTCGGTGGAATAAGGTAGGTTCACCGCTTTTCGGATCGATGTAGTAGGCTGGAACGGGAAGCTTGTGGTGTGTGCGGCGTTTATCCCGACGGCTTTTAGAGTGTTTGCGTTTAGGGTTGGCCATAGCGGCGCGAAGGTATAGAAAAAAACCTAAGTCCCTTCCGAGAGTTCCAAGTATGTGCGAACATACACCGGGCAGTGTTCATCAGGACAGCCGGCACGCACACGACGCCGCGGAATAGCCAACCCAATATAATCGTACAGCGCTTGAGTGAGGTCTATTTCATCTTCCCGAGGCCCCAGCGAAAAAAACTCTTCCACTTCCTGCGGAGGCAGATAGTACTCATCCCACGCATAGACTTGTTGATGTTGAGCAGTGATGGGGAGCCTGATGAGTTCCTGCCCGCGGTCGCATTCTACCTCTACCCATCCTTCTACCTGCACATTCAGTCGCAGATGTCTGTCATCTTTTAGGGCAAGGATGCGAGCCTCCACCGCTAAATCCTGAATACCATAATCAGCGCCTATAGTGGCAAATAACTCCCGTCCCACCTGCCATGACCACTCACTCCTACCCTTGGGGAGTTGCGAGAGAAAAAACTTATATCGCATCGGAGATAAAGCTGCTAATCAGACACTATCTTCTCCAAATCCATATCCAGCTTTTTGAGAAACTCCTCCTCAAATGGGTGCACTTTGCCATCAGCCCTTATGACCTCACGGAAAATGTTGAGAATGTCAAACCGATACTGCCGAACCTCCTCGGTCACTTCTTTGAGATGAGAGATAGCCTCTTCGTAAGCTTTTTCTGGGGAGTAGTTGAGGTTATAAAAGAGCTCAAAGACGGCACCGGCTCTTTGGGGGAAGTTAGTGGGAATGTGGGCAAAAGCCTGGTCTATGCGTGCAGCAAAGGATTGTATTTCTTCTTTTTCAATAGCACCATCTGCCATGGCGAAGGCATAGGCGAGCCCACCAACCCCATCCCAAAACCGGCGACTAACCAACATGGTGCAAAGTTAGAGTAAAATCCCTTACCTTTGTCTTATGCGGATTTTTTACTGGGCTGGGATTGTAGTTCTTGCTTTCGCCCAGCCTGTAGATGCAACTCGCCAGAAGATAGATCCGAAGACCTTCCTTTTCGAAGATGGCAGGACCACCGTGGCAGACTATGTGATTGCTCAACTGCGGCAACATTCTACCTGCTGCGGTGTAGATAATATCTACGTAGAGCTTCGCATCACTCCCGAAGGCAGAGTAGAAAGTGTGCGGGCGATGACCGGACGCAATGACTGCTACAAGCAGTCTATACGCGATATTTTGCAACCCACCTTATGGAAAGTAGAAGACTTTCGTACCTCCCGCCCGATTTATTATGAGATACGCCTTAGCGAAGAGTGCAAGGGCACGCCTGAGGATAATAAATACAAGCCTATTCCGGCCCCGGCTGGCGCTGCTCCCCAACCCCCTAAGGATAAAGAAGAACCCCTAAAGGAAGAGCAGCCTAAAAAAGAGGAAGCTAAGCCGATTGCCCTGACCCCTTCTATTCCTGGGACAACGCCTCCAAAGGGGCGGCCTACGGCAGAGCCATATGAAACCGAAACAGTTCCTGCCAAGCAATCAACGCCCCCCCGCACTGAAACTCGTTCTACCCCTCAGGCTCCCGCTCCAAAGCGCCCTACCCCCCCAAAGCCTACCGAAGAGGAAGTATCTGTGCCTCCTATATCTGATCAACCCGCGCGCAAAGGCTTCCAACCTGGCAAAGAGCCCCCCAAAGAACCCCAGCCCCCAAATCCACCAGCAGTCCTTGGCAAGCTCCCGGACAGCTTATCTCGCCTCTCCGTAAGTGTTCCCAAAGGTTATCGCAGCACAGGCGAAAAGCGCCCGCCCGCCGAGCATATTGGCTCTTATGTGAATACCGCTGGTCCTCGCTACAGCGAGCCAGATTATATTAATGGACCTATCGCCAAAGCCCTATACCTCAAACAAGAGTATCGCAAACGGGGCGTCTGCGGCTTAGTGCATGTCCTCTTAGAAGTCGCCATAGATGCCCAAGGCAACGTTCGGGGCTACCGTATCCTCCGAGCTAACCGCCCCGATGCAGAGATCGCTACTCCCCAAGTCTTAGCAGGAATGAAGTATAAACCCGTGCCCCTTCCTATGGTATTTTACACGGAATTCAAGATAGATGTGGACTGCGACAGCGACCAACGCAAAGTCAATCTGGACTCTATTCCCGACTTCATCGTTTCGCCTGATGGCAAGCTGATTCGTCCAGCCACTCCGCCCCGTCCGTAAGCGTGCAACTTTTTTGCCTCAAAAATCGTATATTATATTCTTGGGACTATGGGCATGCGCCAGCTTAAGATCCAAAAGCAAATCACTAATCGCGAGTCTCAGTCCTTAGACAAGTACCTGCAGGAGATTGGGAAGGTGCCCCTTTTGTCGGTAGACGAGGAAGCGGAGCTTGCTCGGCGCATTCGTCAAGGAGATGAGGAAGCGCTGGAGCGGCTCGTCAAAGCTAATCTTCGCTTCGTCGTCTCCGTCGCCAAGCAGTATCAGAATCAAGGGCTTCCCCTTACCGATCTCATCAGTGAGGGAAATCTCGGTTTGATCAAAGCTGCCAAGCGCTTTGATGAGACGCGTGGGTTCAAGTTCATCTCTTATGCTGTGTGGTGGATTCGCCAGAGCATTCTTCAAGCACTGGCGGAGCAAAGCCGCATCGTGCGCCTTCCCCTCAATCGTGTAGGCGCTTTGAATAAAATCAACAAAGTCTTTGCTCGCTTAGAGCAAGAATATGAGCGTGAGCCTTCACCCGAAGAGATCGCCGAAGCTATGCAGGGCACCCTCACGCCCGAAGAGATTGCCGAAATCATGCGGCAATCGGGTCGGCATGTGTCCTTGGATTCGCCAATAGCCCCGGGAGAGGAGACGCGCTTTATAGACGTGCTGGAGAACCCCGACTTGCCTCAGCCTGACCAAGTCCTTATGTATGAAAGCCTTCGCCAGGAAATCGCTAAGGCTCTGGCGACCTTGGAAGACCGGGAAGCCCAAATCCTTCGCATGCACTTCGGCATAGACCAGCGGTATCCCATGACGCTGGATGAGATCGCAGAAAAACTGGGACTGACCCGCGAGCGCGTCCGACAAATCAAAGAAAAAGCCATTCGCAAACTGCGCAGCAACCCTTCCGTTCTCGAGCCCCTGCGGCAGTATCTGGGCTAAGGTTGATTCGCAGTTGAAAGACCTTACCTATCCCCCCAAAACTGTCCATGAGGAGGGGGAAGGTCCACTATTTTATTTCAGGTTTTGTTGAACTGGGAGGAGATTTCCCTGAAAAATCAAAAGCCCCCGTGGGCGAACAAGCTACCACTCCTCTATGCCCTCTCGTCTGAGTCGCTTAGGAGTGTATTTGTGGGGGCGATAAAAGCCCCCCAACTGCACCTCCGCCGTAGGCAATGCACGCCAGACGGAGGCCTGGATACGGTGTATTTGAGCGCCTATGCCCGCTTGCATGTAAAACCGCTGCAAGTACGGCTCTAACCACACCCGGATCCCAAAGAGCATCATTATACGCGTGTCCCAGCGCATTTCTCGGCTTGGGATGTAGCGCTGATGAAGGTGCAGTGCGGCATACAGGGGGCGGTCGTAGCGTTCTTTTTTCATAAAGTAGCCAATCGGATGCGATATCCCCAAAGAAAAGTAAGAGGGAATAGGGGAGCAGTGAAAAAAAGTACGATTATACCGAACGGCGAGGGCGGGGCGTGCCCAGAGATGGACACCACCGATGCCCCAGCTTCCCCCCCAGTAGAAGGGCTTCGGCGCGTCCAGCGGCTGACTATAAAGGGCGCAGCTTCCCAGCAGCCCAATCCACTTGATAGCGCTTCTCACTGGTCGTAGTCGTGGTGCGGGGCTCCTCCCCTACAAACTCTGTAAGGCGGCTCTCCGCCCGAATAGTACATGTCCCATCTCGTTCAAGAAAAGCCTGCGCCTGTTCCACTTTGTTGGAAAATACCTGCTGGTATGCCCACAGGGCTGTATCCAATACACCGCAGACACTATCTACCAATACCGCATAAAAAAGCGTCCCTTCGGCAGAAATATACTCAATCAGCCAGAGTTCTTTGGCTTGTGCGTTAGTCCAGCGCCCTATGGGGGCAAAAACGCCTGTGAAAGGGAGAAACTTTTTCAACCACTCCTGCGCCTCTGGCGGGAAGGGATCCGAGGATTGTCCTGTCGGTATCTGAATGGGAGGCATCAGGGGCGATAACCGCTGGCGTAGTTCTTCGCAGGGCGAGACACTTAACTGCTTGATGGCTGAGGGCACCTCTGGGACCGTAGGTGCAGGGGCGTTTGTACAGCCTGACCACAGAGCCGGCAGTATCCATAGCCAGCGATACATATAACAAACTTACAGCCTTTTATGGAGAGAAAGTGCGTAATATTGCCAGATATGTGCGGTATCGTCGCCTATACCGGCTTTCGCGAAGCCGCGCCAATCTTACTGGAAGGACTCCGTAGGTTAGAGTACCGCGGCTACGACTCTGCTGGGCTCGCTGTACTGGCTGAAGGGAACTTTGAGATTTACAAACAAGCCGGAAAAGTCTCTGCCCTTGCGCATGCGATCAGCGGTCATATTATCCGCGGTACTGTGGGAATCGCCCATACCCGATGGGCGACCCATGGCGCGCCTACCGATACTAATGCTCATCCCCATCTAAGCTACGATGGGAATATCATCATTGTTCATAATGGCATTATTGAGAACTACGCAACCCTAAAAGCTCACTTAGCGAAAGAAGGGATTGAATGCACCAGTGAAACCGACACCGAAGTACTCTCCCACTGGATAGCTTGGGTGCGACAGCAGCATCCCTCCGCAAGTTGGAAAGAAGTCATTCGGCGCGCCTTTGCGCATGTAGAAGGAACTTTTGGGATTGCCATGTTGGTACGAGAAGCGCCAGGACTGGTTATTCTCGTGCGGCGCTTCAGTCCGCTCCTGATAGGTATCGGCAAAAATGAACTCATCGCTGCTTCGGATGCTACGGCTATCATTTCCCACACGCGGGAAGTGATTCATCTGGAAGAAGATGAAGCGGCACTGCTGCATCCAGACCTTGCGGAGCCGGAGGTATTTGGTTTGCGGGAACGCTCCCGTACTCCCCAACGAGAATACATAGATTGGGATGTGGCTGCCATAGAGCGGGGGGGATATCCCCATTTCATGCTCAAGGAGATTTTTGAGCAGCCGCAAGCAATCCAGAACTGCATGCGTGGGCGTATCCGTCAAGAGCCCTTAGAGGTACGTTTGGGGGGCATCAGTGGCGTCATGGATCGGATTTTGGCAGCGCCGCGGCTCACGCTCTTAGGATGTGGGACAAGCTGGCATGCCGCCCTCGTCGGTAAATACCTCATAGAACAGCTCGTCCGCGTGCCCGTAGAAGTAGAATATGCCTCAGAATACCGTTATCGCGACCCGGTCATTACTTCTGGGGATGTTGTCATCGGGATTAGTCAGAGTGGGGAGACGGCTGATACGCTGGCAGCCCTTCGTATGGCAAAGCAGCGCGGCGCGCTCATCTTAGGCATCACCAACGTCGTCGGCTCCAGCATTCCTCGCGAGACTCACGCAGGGATCTACATCCATGCTGGACCAGAAATTGGCGTAGCCTCTACCAAAGCCTTCACAGCCCAGCTCACAGCCTTGACGCTCTTTGCTTTACATCTTGGCGCTGCACGGTACACCATTGACCGAAACCTTCACGATCTTCTCATAGAAAAGCTACTGATACTACCTGACCTTGTCGCCCAAACCCTTGACCGCCTAAATGAGCCTGTTCAGCGGCTGGCTGAAAGCTTCACTACTGTGACTAACGCCTTATACTTAGGACGCGGGTATAACTTTCCCGTTGCTTTGGAAGGAGCGCTCAAGCTCAAAGAGATCTCCTACATTCACGCAGAAGGCTATCCTGCCGCCGAAATGAAACACGGTCCGATTGCCCTCATAGACAAAGGCATGCCCGTGGTCGTCATAGCCCTGCGGGATAGCTTGTACGAAAAAGTGCTGGGCAACATTCAGGAAGTACGTGCGCGAGGTGGTCGGGTGATTGCGATTGCTACCGAGGGAGATGAACATATCCGTTCGTATGCAGAGGAGGTTCTGTATGTGCCAGAAGTACCCGAGCCGCTTTCACCGATTTTGACGGTGCTGCCGCTTCAGCTGCTTGCCTATCATACTGCTGTACTGCGTGGATGTGATGTAGATCAACCCCGCAATCTTGCGAAGTCCGTAACCGTAGAATAGCCCTGCCTTGCATGCCCGCTTGGCGATATCCTTTCCTCTGGGCGGCAAGCGGGCTGATTTTAGGCATCCTTCTGTCCGAAGCCTCAGGCCTCTATTCCTTTGTAGGCATAGGCGCACTTGTCGCTGGGGCAAGTTATGCATGGTTTCGGCTAAAGTGGGGACGACTCGTGTGGAGTTTGCCCCTCTTTGCGATCTTAGGATGGGGGCGAGCATGGATAGAACAAAGTAGCACCGCTCCCGCTCATATCGCCTCGCTCATAGGGCAGCTTGTCCATCTATCAGGTTATATCATAGAAGAGCCTCTGCGCACTAAAAAAGCTCATCGCCTGCTTATTTATGCAGACTCTATCTTTTTGTACCGAACTAAACAAGTGTACCCACTGACAGCCAAGGTGCTATTGTATGTGCGGGACAGCTCTGCCCTTCGTATGCTGCCTGGACAGCGTGTCAGTGTAGGATTGCGTTTAGATAGTGTGCGCTTTGGTAGAGCCTACTGGACACAACAGGGCGTTTTTCTGAGCGGTTTTTCAGAAAAGGTGGAGGCTGGCTCTATGGAATGGGGTTATGTACGGGGCTACTTTCAGCGGTTGAGAGCCTACTTGGTACAAAAGCTGCAAGCTTCAGCACCCGCTCAGGACCCGCCCCTGTATGTTATTCAAGCGCTTCTTTTAGGCTACAAGCGTGGCTTAGATCCCGAAGTGCGAGAGGCTTTTCAACTCTCGGGCACTGCCCACATCCTCGCTGTATCGGGTATGCACGTGGGGCTGGTGCTTTCGCTTTGGATTTTTCTACTGGGTAAGCTCCCCGCCGGATGGGGACGCCACTGGGTCAGTCAAAGCGCCCTGGTTATCCTGATTGTATTATATGGCTTCCTTACTGGCGCTTCGCCCTCTGCCATGCGAGCCGTTATTATGGGCAGTGTGGCTATCGTGGCGCGCATGCTTTGGCAAAAGTATGACTCCTTGAATGCCTTAGGGTTTGCCGCTTTCCTCCAGAGTGCCGCAGACCCGAGAATAATATATAACTTGAGCTTCCAACTGTCGTATGCGGCTGTGGGCGGGATCATGGCGTTTTATGCGCCTATTCGTACCCTTTTACTTCGCAGTTCGCGGCAAGAAAGAGTCTTTCTCTCCTACGCAAAAGACATTCTTGCCATCTCTATTGCAGCCCAAGCCGGCACACTTTTCCTGAGCTGGGCATATTTTGGGCGCTTTCCGATATACTTTCTCTTAGCGAACCTTCTTGCGGTGCCGCTGGCCACAGGTGTGGCATTTACTGCTGTGGGGTGGATCGGGTTCATCGGCATACCATGGATCGGTACGTTGGCAGCTTATCCTCCGTATGTATTAGCATGGCTATTGATAGAAAGTGTGCGCCTCTTAGCAAAGCTACCCGGGGGCAGTATAGAGCTTCCACCCCTCCCAGCGTATTGGGGGGTAGGGCTTTCGCTATTGGTTATCGTGGGGGGCGGCCTCTGGCTGAAGCGCTATACCATACAGGAAAAAGCCCCGTGGTTGATATAAAATCCATTTCTTCACCATATGTACCGGAATAGCGGGATTGAGATAGATGTAGATGGCTCATGGCAAAGCGATGGACGAGTAGGATATGGGCTTGTCATTCGGCGTGATGGACAGGAACTTTACCGAGAAGGGGGACCTGTACCAGCCGATGACCCTGACCTGCGCGCCCATCGCCAAATCGGCGGAGAGATATATGCCGTCGTCCAAGCTATACGCTGGTGCGTGCGCCACAAGGTCAAAGCATGTACAATTTATCACGATTATGAGGGGCTTGCTCGGTGGGCCCGCGGCGAATGGAAACCCCGTACACCTCTCACTAAGAGATATGTAGATTTCCTCCAACGAGCCCCTATCCACATAACCTGGGTCAAAGTGCCTGCCCACACAGGACAATATTGGAACGAAATCGCCGACCGCCTCGCAAACTCATTATAGCATTTTATACCTAAAATACTGGCAGAGAATAGACTACATGGGGTGCGGCGGCGCCGAAGGCGCCGCCGCACCAAAATCAAATAAACACCTCGCCCCAAGATTAGGACGACTCAGACGCCTTCTTGATACTGACGAAGTTTATAATCACCGCTAAAAGAAGCGATACCATCACCGCAAAGCCTGTCAATAACCAGAAGGTATGGCGCAGGAGGTTGAAGTCTTCTACCTTCATAGGGCGCTTCTCCCCGGGATAAATGCCATCAGAGGATTCCGCGGAGGTAGCTGCGCCAGAAGCTGCAGCAGTTGGCGCCTGAGGCGCAGCGACACTATTGAGATACGTCCAGATAGCTTTGATGTCGCTTTCGGACAGGTCTGTAAAAGGCGGCATGATCTGCTGATTGTACTCCTTGAATATCGCCACGGCTTGGGCGTCCCCAGACTGAATAAGTGCCTGCGAGTTGGAGACAAACTTCAAAAACCACTCCTCGGAACGGCGTTCTCCGATCCGTGCCAGAGGCGGACCAATCAGCTTCTTTTCCAGCTTATGACAGGCAGCGCAACGCTGATTGAAGAGATTTTTGCCTTGCTCTGGGGCGTCTTGTGCCCAGAGCATACCCGAAAAGGTTATGATGAGTGCGATTTTGTACCACATAGTTGTAGGAGTTTTTGGGTGTGTTTTAGGATGCGGTTGTCATCAGAGGAGTAAATCCCGCGCAAGCGCCCCTCACAGTCTATCAACAGCAGCGCATCGGAATGGAGGATCTCTTCTCCTTCCAAGGGTGCGGCGGTCAGTCCGAAGACCGACTCGGCGAGTTGAATAGCCCACTTTTGGGAAGCGGGACGCCAGAAAAGCCATGTATGTCCCGGCACTGCATAGCTCTGCGCGTAGGCTTGCAGGTATTCAGGCGTATCATGCTCAGGGTCTAAAGAAATAGAGAGGGCAACGAGGTCTGTGGTAAGCGGGAGCTTTTCCAGCGTCTGCCGCACTCGCGACTGGAGGCGCGGGCAGACCGAGGGGCAGCGGGTATAAATAAAGTCTAATAACACGACTTTTCCCTCTAAGGCGGAGAGGGGGGCAGGCTCTCCACTCATATCAGTGAGCGGATAGCCTGCCAGACGGGGCAGCACGGGTTCGCTTGACAGGGGAGATGGGAGGCTTTCTCTATCATACCACCACCACCCCCCAGCGATCGCCACGGCTACCCCCATCCCCGCCATCAGAAGGCGCACGCGCT
>CAZZMF010000010.1:4401-12532 GCA_964655255.1 uncultured Sphingobacteriaceae bacterium | reverse complement strand
CGCCACACCCTCAACCCCTCCTGCAACCCTCTCTCTTTCTCCCTCCTCAAAACTGGCTACATCTGAGCTTGGAGGAGGTAAAAAATCCGCTTCCAATAGCGCCGCCCCAGAGGCGGCAGACGATACCACAAATGTCCCCAATAGCGTCTGACCAACTGCGGCGTAAATCCATAACGCCGTGCTGCCTCCTCACTCCACCAGTAAGCTTTGGGAAGGTAGCGGCGCCATAACCGGCTCAGCAGTGCGCGCACCGCTGGCTGTGCCCACCACACCGCAAAAACCGTCCCTCGTCGCAGGGTCTTATAAGCGATCGCACCTAAGTCTATAGCCGTGGAATAGGCACTGGCGCACCTGAGCGCTTCATCCCCAATAATCAAGCGGGCATGCAGCTGCCCATTACAGGTATCGCTATACAAGGGCACCTTCGGAAGGTGTCCTTTCTTCATAAGCTGCTGCAAGATCCGCACCGATGAGATGGAACGCACATCTACATGGATGGCTTGCCATTCATCTGGGGGATAGTCACTCAAAAGTAGCACACTCAGCACAGGTCCCCGACTGGCGATTCCCCAGCGGGAAAACTGGACCGAGCAAGCAGCAACCGAAGCTAAGGGTAGCAAAGCGGCGTCCCCAGGGTCTTGGCGCCATGCCTCCCACACTTCACGGGGTGAGGGATATAGTTCAAAGGCTATGCCCGCTGCTTGGAGCGCCCGCTGGTAAGGATAGGTATTTAGAAAATCAAAAAGCCGTATCCGCATCTACCGCTAAGGCTCTGAGATAAAAGTGTCCTGCTGGCACACGCACCAGCCAACTCAACTGGGCGCGCCGATGGTAAAAGCGCCCCTCCTCTGTGATAGGAAAGCCCATCAAGTAAGTGAGGAAAAGACGAAGCCACTGTCCATGCGTAACTATCAAGACACTCCCTGCGGGATACAAGCTGGATACAAGTCGCAGGCCCTCTTCTGCCCTTTGGAGCAAGGCACGCAAACTCTCTCCGGCTGGGGGTGCCCAGTCCCATTCGCCAGCAGCCCAGCGCTCTCGCTGCATTTGTAGCGCTTCTTTCACTTCAGCGAAGGGCTTGCCCTCCCAAGCCCCCCAGTTCATTTCGTGAAAGTGCGGCAGCTGAAGAATAGACATTCCCGTAGGTGCAACGAGTTGAGCGGTGTCGCGGGCTCGACGCGCTGGACTGCTGATGACGGCTTGGAAAGGCACCTCGGTAAGCACCGTACGCCAACGCAGCGCTTGAGCTTTACCGACTTCTGACAAGGGCGCATCTATGCTCTGCCCCATGAGCACGCCCAACGCTTCTACTTCAGCATGGCGCAGAAGAAAAAGCTGCTGACACATTAGGCAACTACTGGGGGCGATTGCACTGGGCGATATAACGAGTCCCGCTCTACGGGTATATACCCCGCCGACGCTATCAAATGTTGCAGTTCTTCTGTGCTCATTGCCGGATGCTCTTCGCCGCCCGCCATGCTATAGATTTTTGTCGTATCGTCTATCGTTCCATCCAAGTCATCTACTCCAAAAGACAGGCTCAGCTGCGCCGTTGTGCGCCCTATCATGGGCCAATAAGCTTTGAGATGCGGGATGTTATGCAGATACAAGCGACTAACAGCATAGTTTTTCAGGTCTTCAATGATGGATACCTCGCCAATGTGCCCAAGGGCATTATTCTCGTGGCGATATTTGAGAGGAATAAAACAGTTGAAGCCGCCTGTTTCGCCCTGAAGCTCCCGTAAAAGGTGCATGTGATGAATGCGATGTTCATACCTTTCTATATGTCCATACAGCATAGTGGCATTAGAAGGAATACCCAAGGCGTGGGCTGTACGATGGATAGCCAGCCACTCTTCGGTAGAGGCTTTGGTGGCACAGATTTGCTTTCGGATATCGGGATGAAAAATCTCTGCTCCACCGCCGGGTAGAGAGTCTAAGCCTGCTTCTTTGAGTGCCAGTAGCCCTTCTTCATAACTCATGCGGGAACGAGCGCACATGACTTTGAGTTCCACAGCAGTAAAGGCTTTCACATGAATGTGAGGTAAAATCCGCTTGATACGCCGAATGATATCCGCATAGTACTCAATGCCTCGCTTCGGGTGTACCCCGCCTACGATATGGACTTCGGTCACGCCAGTGCCGACATATCTTTCGGCGATGGCTTCTATCTCTTCTGGGGTGTATTCCCAGCCGCCGGGCTCACCAGGTTTGCGGGCAAAGGAGCAAAAGGCACATTCATAAATACAGATGTTGGTAGGCTCGATGTGAAAGTTGCGGTTATAATAGGCGACTTTGCCATGAAGTCGCTCGCGCACGAGCGTCGCAAGCGCCCCTAAAAAGCCAAGATTCTGCGACTGATAAAGCGTCAGCGCATCTTCATCAGAGAGGGGCTCCCCTGCTTCTACTTTTTCCCATAAAGTCGCTTCTGCCGAAGTAAGGCGGGGGGGTTTGCGCATACTCAAAGCTACAAACAAAAGCGGGTGTGAAGGAAAGCTCATTTAGCCGCTACCTTCGGGGCATGCGGAGCGTATGGATGACGGGCGCTTCTTCAGGCATCGGAGAAGCCTTAGTGAAACGATTTGCGGCGGCGGGCTGGCAGGTCCTCGCCCAAGCCCGCCGGCAGGATAGATTAGAAGCCTTACGAACCCTCGCCCCCGATAAAATCATACCCTTCGTGGGGGATGTAAGAGATTATGCAACCTGTGAAGCCGCCGTACAAAGCGCATTAGAGCACTTTGGTCATCTGGATGCAGTGATAGCGAATGCAGGTATTTCACATCGTGCTCTGGTAGAAGAGGTCTCTCTCCATGTGCTGCGCGAGGTGATGGAGACTAACTTCTGGGGCGCCGTGCATACCATCAAAGCTGCTTTGCCTGCCATCAAAGCTCGTCAAGGCTACATCGTCGGCGTGTCTTCTATAGCGGGCTTTCGGGGGCTACCAGCACGAAGTGGCTATAGCGCTTCCAAGTTTGCCCTAAATGGTTTTTTGGAGGCTCTCAGGACTGAACTATACGGCACTGGGATCTCTGTGCTAATAGCCGCGCCTGGCTTTACTCGGAGTGAGATTCGGGAAAAAGCCCTTACGGCGACAGGTACCTCGCAAGGGGAAAGTCCCCTTCCCGAAGCGCAGCTCATGAGCGCCGAAGCCGTGGCAGAGGCTATTTATACCGCTATGCTGCGCCGCAAAAAGTATCTCATTCTCACTACTCAAGGGCGTCTCACCGTTTGGCTCAATCGTCTAATGCCGGGCTTATTGGACAGGCTGGTCTATCGGCACTTTGCCCGAGAAGCAGGTTCGCCTTTACGGCAAATAAGCGGGGGCTAATACCAAAGTGGCGCATTCTTTTACCTTTTGAGGGGGGTGCGGCGGCGCCGAAGGCGCCGCCGCACCTCATGTAGTCTATTCCCTTGCCAGTACTTTATCCTTTCCCACAAGGCTGCCCCATAGAAAAGCCAAGAGCGACTTTTGGCATTATCTTGGCAAGGCTTCTATGGCTGGGCTTTCTTCCAACGGCATCGCCGCAGGCAAGGGGAACTCGCGCCGCTCTCTCAACAATCGCATCCACCGACGAGCCTCCTCTAACTCGCTCGGATAGTAATCTTGGATGCGTACGACGTAGGCATAAGTAGGAGTGTGTATGAGCAGTTCATAGAAGCGATGACGAATAGGACGTGGAAGCTTGCGCAAGGGAATAGTCTGTGCCATCTCATCAAAGGGAAGCTGCTCGTGGCGCTGGACATAAATAGAGAGGGCATGGTAGATGATTTTGCCGTTTTGCAGGTATCGGAGATGAAGTCCCATGCCTGTGAGACGCCCTTGGGGGGGGTGGATCGTCTGCATCAGAGGCAAAAAGAAGCCCTCTAACCACTGAGCTTCATTAGCACGCCAGAGGGAGTCATCAGGCAGGATAGGACGCTTCGCCAGGGGTACAAAGAGGGATATCTCCTTATAAGGGGGGTGGCCGGGGTGCCAAGTGCGCACGCCCCGCAAAAGGGTAAGGTTTCTACGCAGCCACCGAGGCGAGAGCGCTGGACATATCCACGATAGGGTATCGCCTCGCCATATCACGCGCCAGTGGGTTTGGGTAGCCTCTTGGCATACAGAGAGGAGGGAAGGTTTCTCTGTCTCAATCATGGCGCGTATTCGCACAGGCAATCCGCTGCGAGCATCCCGTAGGTTAGAGAGTTGTGCCAGGGCTGGCCAAGTGCGAGGGCTTTCTACCCATATAGAGTCTTGATGACGCAAATCATAGGGCAGCGTACAAGTCTGCCCCCACAGAAGGAGGCAAAAAGTGAAGCTCAAGGGAATCAGCGGGTTTTCTTCTTTTTCTCCCGTCGCTCGAGGGCGCGCCGTTCTCGGCGCGAAAGAGGGGCTTGTGTACCGTCGCCTGCGTGTGGGGTAGGATGGTGGGTCGTGGTACTGACCGTCTCATACGCTGGCGCCCCCAGCATACTCGTAGTGGAGAAATAGTAATCCTCCGCTTGTCTAGCGCGCAGGCGAGACATATCCCGCTGCTGACGCTTTTGCTGGGTGGTCTGGCGCTCTTCGTGGATCTCTATGCGGAAAAGCAGCGAAAGCACTTGCTGATTTAGCCGATCTATCATCTCTTGGAAGAGTTTGAACGCTTCAAACTTATACACTAAAAGAGGATCTTTTTGCTCATAGACTGCAGTCTGGACGCTGTGGCGCAAATCATCCAGCTGCCGCAGGTGCTCTACCCATAAGTTGTCTATCTGACTGAGGGTGACGCTTTTTTCTACCTCTGTGAAGGCACTCTGTCCCTCTGTGCGAAGGATCTCAGGAATAGAGAGCAGTACAGGCAGCCGCACCGTCCCATCCGTAAAATCTACTTGTAGCCACTGGGCATCACTATACTGCTTGACCAAAGCTTGGGTATGCTCGTAAATAAGCTTGTTGATGCGCTCGCGCTTGCTACGATAGAAACCCAACGCCTGGTGTAGAATCAGTTCTGCGATCCTTTCCACTTGGAAAGGTTCTAAGTCTGCTGGCGTAATCTGGGGCATGAAAGCCAGCGTACGCACGCATTCATAGGCGATGGCTTCGGCATCTTCTGGTTTGGAATAGCGGCTCACGATGCCCAGCAGAAGGTCATGAAGCATGTTAGAGAGATCTACTTGGAGCCGATCGCCGAAAAGCGCACTGCGTCGTCGGGCATAAATGGCTTTTCGCTGATAGTTCATCACTTCGTCATACTCTAAGAGGCGCTTGCGAATGCCGAAGTGATTCCGCTCTACCTGCATTTGGGCGTTGGTGATGGTACGGGTCACCATTTTGCCTTGGATGAACTCATCTTCTTTGAACTTGAGTAAGTCCATCCACTTACTCATGCGCTCGTAGTTGAAGAGGCGCAGGAGGTCATCCTCGATAGAGGCATAAAACTGCGAGGAGCCTGGGTCGCCTTGGCGCCCGGCGCGACCGCGGAGCTGATTATCTATGCGGCGGGCTTGATGATGTTCTGTCCCAATCACTGCCAATCCACCCAGTTCGGCTACGCCGGGCCCCAGTTTGATGTCTGTCCCGCGTCCTGCCATGTTAGTGGCTATGGTAACAGCGCCGCGAAGCCCCGCCTGCGCCACAATCTCCGCTTCCCGTTCGTGGTGCTTAGCGTTGAGCACATTATGGGGAATGCCCGCCATTTTGAGCATCCGACTTAGCATTTCTGAGGTCTCTACCGAAGTCGTCCCCACCAATACGGGGCGCCCCTCGGCATGCAAACGCTTGATTTCCTCTATGATAGCGTTGTACTTGGCGCGTTGGGTGCGGAAAAGGATCGTATCGTGATCCTTACGAATGCAAGGCTTATTCGTCGGAATGACGACAACATCCAGCTTGTAAATGTCATAAAACTCTTTTGCTTCGGTTTCAGCGGTGCCGGTCATCCCCGCCAGCTTGTGGTACATGCGGAAGTAGTTTTGGAGCGTAATGGTGGCCCATGTTTGCGTGGCTCCTTCTATGATGACCCCTTCTTTGGCTTCTATAGCTTGGTGAAGCCCCTCTGAATAGCGGCGTCCCGGCAAAATCCGTCCCGTATGTTCATCTACAATCAGGACCTGCCCATTCATCACGACATAATCCACATCCCTTTCGTAGAGCACATATGCCCGTAAAAGCTGCTGAATCGCATGGAGTTTTTCGGCTTTTTCTGCGTACGAGCGGTAAAGGGCTTCTTTTTTCTCGGCTTTTTGGGCTGGGGAGAGGTTGGGGTCGCCGTCTATCTCAGAAAGATGGCTTGCCAGATCCGGTATCGTAAAAAGCGTTGGGTCTTCGCCGTACTGGGAAATCCGTTCTATGCCTTTGTCCGTCAGTTCTACGGAGTGATTTTTCTCATCCACGACGAAAAGTAGCTCTTCATCCACCTCTGGCATGCGGCGAGCGTTATCCTGGAGGTAGAAGGCTTCGGCTTTTTCTAAGATGGGCATGATACCTGGTTCGGCAAGGTACTTGAGGAAAGGGCGATACTTGGGGGTAGTCCGATGAATACGCAAAAGCAGCTTCCCTCCCTCTTCGGGTTTGGTTTTTCCCTCAGCGATAAGCTTTTTAGCTTTATGGAGGAAATCTTGACTCAGTCGGCGCTGTTCATTCACAAGACGCTCAATCAACGGCTTGAACTGCTGGTACAAATGATGATCGCTGTATTGTACGGGCCCCGAGATAATCAGTGGCGTGCGGGCTTCATCTATGAGCACGGAATCCACTTCATCCACTATTGCATAATGGAGTTCCCGCTGCACGATCTGCTCAGGTGAGGTGACCATGTTATCCCGCAGATAGTCAAAGCCAAATTCGTTATTAGTGCCGTAGGTGATATCTGCTTGGTAAGCTCGCTTGCGCCCTTCTGAATGCGGCTCGTAATAGTCTATGCAGTCTACCCGCAGCCCATGAAACGCCAATAAGGGACCATTCCATTCGGCGTCGCGTTTGGCAAGGTAGTCATTTACGGTGACGATGTGCATACCCAGCCCAGTAAGCCCATTCAGATAAGCGGGGAGGGTAGCTACGAGAGTTTTGCCCTCCCCGGTCGCCATCTCAGCGATCTTGCCCTCATGCAAAACGATCCCCCCCATGAGCTGCACATCGTAATGCACCATTTGCCATTCTAACTCATGCCCCCGCACTTTCCATACGTTGGGCCAGATGGCTTTGCCATCCTCTATGCGAATATGCCCGTACTTCTGCGCCATCTCATAGTCCCAGTCCGTCGCGGGAACCACAAGCTGTTTATTTTCGGTGAGGCGCCGGGCGGTCTCCCGTACAATAGCAAAAGCTTCGGGTAGAAGGGTCTTCAAAGTCGCTTCTATAATCCGATTGCGCTCCAGTTTGAGGCTGTCCAGCTCTTGGAAAAGCTTGACTTGGGCGGAAATATCGCTTTGACGAATAGCGTCTTGAATAGCGGCTTCGGTTTCTTCGCGCTTTTTCTGGATGGGGGCTATGGCTTGCTGTATCTGCGCCCGCAGGGCAAAGGTGCGCTCCCGGAGTTGCTGGTCAGAAAGGTCCCGCAATCCAGCGTAAATGCGGTTGATTTCCTCTACAATAGGACGCAGACGCGCGAGGTCCCTTTCCCGCTTGCTACCAAAGATGCGGGTCAGCCACTGCCACATAAGGTAAGCAAAGGTAGGGAGTTTTGGGATAGGTGGAGAGGCTCGGCTGGTGAGGGGAGATAGTTCATGCCAAAAATCTCATCAGAAAAACTTGGGGCGGCGACTCCTCCCCTCTCCTGACCTTCAAACCGCTACCTGGGAAAAAGCAAACGAGCAAATGTCCCCGCACCTTACCGGATGAACTCGTACACCGTCATAAGCAACGAGAGCAGCGTTATACCCACGCCGATCAGCCACGCAAGCATGCGAAACTGCCGCTGCATGTCCTCAAAGCGCTTATCCATGTATTGAAGGAGGTCAGCAAAGCGCTGGTTGATCGCTGCAAACTGCTGATCAGTGCGCTCCCTTTCAGCGGCGAACTGGCGTTCCATTTGCTCGCGCAGGTGAGCAAACTGCTGGTTGGTGCGCTCCCTTTCAGCGGCGAACTGGCGTTCCATTTGCTCGCGCAGGTGAGCAAACTGCTGATCAGTGCGCTCCCTTTCAGCAGCCAGTCGCTGATCTATGAAGG